>JAURNF010000166.1 GCA_030830285.1 Candidatus Kapaibacterium sp. | reverse complement strand
TGCAGACACTTTAATGGAACGAATCAGCTATGCATGATTCTCGACGAACACGTCGTATCCGATGAGCCGCCATGTGAAGGCGAGGGCTGGGAACCACGCTAACGACTGACTGCAAATGCTAGCCGTAGTCTACCTTACATCTACCAGCTTGTAGAGACCGCGATCACTGACCTCAAACGTGAATGTCTGCTTTGGAGCATTCTTATACTTCCACACTTCACGTGGCGATGAGGCTTTGAGATCTTTCGATATCTCTGTTGGCTGACCATAGAGAACATAGATTTTTCCGCGATCTGTTCGCGATCCATCTGGTTCGTTGATCGTGCTGAATGCGAAGTACGCATTATCAATACGACGATAGTACTCTGTCATTCGCTCGTTGTACACAGTGGTTGCAGTTGGATCTTGACGACGCCACCAGTTCATCAGCGCCTGACGGTTCTCCGATGCATCTCCGTCGGTAAGCGAATCGAGTGTTTCTTCGCTACAGATGTACTGCAACGACTCCACTGCATAGTCCAATGTGCGCAGAGAAAACGGCATCGTCTCCCAGACGATTTGGAACTTGACTGACACCGTATCCTTTGTGCCAGCTTTGACGAGATCAATCTGATACCGACCCGGCACGAGCGTCGACATCGGGATTGGCACCTCGACTGTTGCTATAGCACGTGGAGGTGCTGGTCGATCGACCATTTCCAGATATGCCGCCTCGCTCGATGATGCAGACGAAATCTTCGGGAATCGGTCACGTTGCGATTGCACACGTCCCTCGATATCAGCAACGCGCCACCAGCGGATCTCCTTGTTGTCCCACGGAAGCTGATGGATCCGATATGTGTACCGCGTTTCTGTACTGTCAGCGACAAGCAGCATTGCTCGAGCCTGCTCCGGACCAAACGGGAGATTGCTGTTGAAGACAAACAGCCTCAGCAGATCTGCACCATTCACCGTCTCCGGCGCACCGAATGCCGCGGGTGCAAGTAGGCGTGTTGATCGGCGTGGCATAAAAGCGACTGCAGGCAGCTTGAGCTTCTTTTGATTGCTCTCCTTCTGCGAGAGGATCTCGAGTCCGAGCACATACGTCCCTTGCCCAATCCGGAACGACGTCCAACCTACGTGATAGGCGTTCTTGTTGTTGGTTTCTTCGAACGTATTCGTGAAGACCGTATCAGACCACCTCGTGCGCTGACGGATCACACCAAGTGTATCGCGCAGTTCAACACTCACGGACATTTCAGCACCATAGTTGCCGCGCACCTCTTGTACATCACGTACACGAGTGAACGACATCATATCGTTGGCAATGCGGAAGAACACAACCACGGTTGCCGAATCATCTGCATCATGCGGCACAACGTATGCATCAGCATAGAACCGATCCCCGTACTCAGTCAGCATTGACCGATTACGGATCATTTGTGCGCCCTGACCATACAGCGATCCGATTGCGCTGAAGCACAGCAGCATTGCAAGGACATGCTTTATCATAGACGCTCCTGCGTTGGGAGTGACCGTACCTCTTCGAGCACATCACGAAGAATCACTGCTGCTGCCATCTGATCTTTCACACCCTTGGTCTGACGTTTCTTCTTCTTGACACCCGTTGCAACCATGATCGACCGTGCCTCTTTCGTCGAGAACGCTTCGTCTGCTTCGTATACGGGTATCGAGAGTACCTGACGTACACGCTCGATGAATTGTTGGATTGCTTCGATAATCGGCGTAACACGATCGTCATGCAGACGTGGCACGCCGATAATCAGCACGTCGATACGATCCGTAGCGCATCGCTCGCGAAGCACATCAAGCGCAGTTGCCGTGTTTTCGATGATCGGACGTGTGGAGACGAGGATGTGCATTTCGTCGCATACGGCAACGCCAATTCGCTTCAATCCAACGTCGAGCGCACATAGACGCTTGCCCCGGAGTGATGCTAACTCTGCATGGGTCATTGCTCGATCTCCTCAGTACTACGCTGGCGGAATCGAACATCCATGCCGTGTGGTATGCGGAAGATCACCTGTGTCCCAACGCCGGGCTGACTCGATACGCGGAGCGTACCGTCGTGGATATCCATCACGTGCTGCATAATCATCGTGCCGATGCCAGTGCCCGAGCCATCCTTCGCAGTTGTGAAATACGGACGCATCATGTTGGAGAGTGTCTCGGCATCCATTCCCACGCCCGTATCACTCACACGAATGAACACGTATGTGGTGTCGAACCACGTTGCGATTTCAACCGTTCCCTCATGGCCTCGCAAGGCCTTGATGGCGTTTTCGACGGCGTTGCGCACAGCTCGTGAGATCTTGAGCTTGTCAACATTCATCATCGTGCCGCGCAACTTCATCGAGAACGTCACATGTGGAAACATGACGGGATCAAATTCATGTCGAATCTCGGTGCAGAGCTCTGCACTGTGCACGGGCATACGCACCAGCTCATCGCCACGTCCTACGCTCACAAGATCACGTACACGTTGAATGAGCACGCCAACCTGGAAGAGGATGCGTCGGCGACGTTCTGTATTGCGTTGATCGAGGCCTTCATCAAGCTGCTCAGCATTGAGTCGGATCGTCGAGAGGTTTGTCTGCATGTCGTGCGCGAGTTGCGCCCAGTTCACCAAGCGTTGTCGCTCAAGTGCCTCGGTGATGTCGACACCTGAGATAAGATAGCCCGCCGTGCGGCCTAGAAGTCCAACGAGGGGGATCGATGTGATCATGTATTCACGTTGATCGTCTGCGTCCTCAATCATTACACGTTCAGTCTTCGACGTTCGCATTGCGAGCGCTTGGTCGATGAACGACGAGAGAGCGGCAAGTCCAGACTGCTGCATGTAGGAGCGGAAGAGTCGTCGCATCGGAACACTCTTGGTGATCTTCATCAGCACTGCGGCACGTTCATTGGTGCGCACCAAGCGACCGTTCGCATCAAGTACGATCACCACACCTGCACCCGGGATATCAATCACGGCGTCAAGGAACCGACGCTGTCTGCGGTAGAGTAGCCAAAAGGCAGCTGCAATCGACAGCAGCAACAGTGGTATCACCAGACGTGTAATCGTATCGATGCCACGTATGAACAACCACAGTGGTTGTTCATATCGTTTCATTGCAACAGAGGCAGCACGCGTAGTCAGGATCAGACCGTCGGCTGTGGCAATGACTTCCTCGCGTTCGTTTGGCAAGCCCAGCACAGATGCATCGCGTGAAAGGACTGTGCCATCCTCGTCGACCGTGACAACGCCACCTGCGAACGTGATGACGACTGTGTCACCGAGAACGTTGACACTGCGAGGCATACCGTACTCACCCGGGATGAATGTGCCAGACGGCAGGACCTCCGGGATATCATTGCCCGATGTCATCACGAGTTCTGGACGTCCACTGCGCGAGGTTACCATCGCCACAGCGAGTCCACTATCAGCAGCTATCCACGGTGCGACAAGTCGCTGCTCAATGGGAAGCGTTCTGGTAAAGGTCGCAAACGTCGATAGATTCAACGCGGTGAGAACAGTACCCTGCGTTCCATTCACCGTTGAAAGCATGATCAGATACTGTCCTACATGAACCAGACGCGCATCATCGCTAAACGGCACAGATGTCGTCGCTATCGCTTGAAGTTGTTCATCGATGATCGAAAGGAAAGCAGACGATCCAATCGTATACGCCAAGGCAATGCGACCACGGCCTGTATGCGCCATCATCAGGTGCGCTACAACGTGGTTTTCAAGTGGTGTCACGCGCAGTTGTCCACTTCCCTGACGGACTGCATATGCTGCTCCGCCAATATTAAGTAGCGCTACCCCACCGGATGGATGGTGACTGAGTGTAATCTTCGCCGAGGCCTCAGAGAGTTGCTCGGTGCGAATCTCCGTTTCGCCATTATCACGCATCGTCAGGTCGTCAGCTACCGTTCGCAAGCGCACAGCACCTGAGTCGAGGGTAGCAATCAGAAATCCACTGTTCCATGGAATCAGTCCACGCACATCCTTGTCGACGAGTCCTCGCGTAAGCTCGGTGCCGTCTTCGCGAAGGAGCACAACACCTGGGTTCTTCGTTGACCATGTTGGACGTGGCGACACGACAGCGTACGCGGCGTTGCGATGCGCAACACGCACAACACGACCCTGCCATTGTTGCGAACGCACAAGTGCATACGGCTCACCCGCATCGGCCGATGCCTGCACAAGCGTGCAGACGAGCGCAAGGATGAGTGCGAGGCATCTCACGCTGGCTGCACCTCGCAGATAACCCACGCATGCACGCCTTCGCGACGTCCCACATATCCGATGCGTTCACTCGTTGTTGCCTTCACGGCTACGCGCTCAACTGGCAGTCCGCAGAGTTGTGCAATATTCTCGCGCATCTGTGTCTTGTACGGCAAGATCTTCGGTGACTCAAGCACGAGCGTACAATCGACATTGATGATGCGGTATCCGGCGTCACGAATCAGTGCCACTGCATGCTCTACAAAACGTGAGCTTGCAGCCCCCTTCCATCGAGGATCACTATCGGGGAAGTGCTCGCCGATGTCGCCAAGTGCAAGCGCACCGAGCAGAGCATCAACCAATGCGTGAAGGACAACATCTCCGTCGCTGTGTGCTACGGTGCCGATGGGTGACGGAATTGTCACCCCTGCGAGTACGAGCGATTCGCCTTCGGCAAGGCGATGCACGTCGAATCCAAATCCTACCATACAACAAATGTACGGGATGCCGGGAATGTCGATCTTTGTTCCTATGCAGGACCAAGCAGTCAGCGTCAGCGAACTGACGTATGTGATCAAGGGGCTTCTCGAGGAAGGTATCGGCGATGTGCTGGTATCGGGAGAGATTTCCAACTTCAAGCAGCACAGCTCTGGCCATCGGTACTTCACGTTGAAGGACGCCGATGCGCAGATCGGCGCGGTGATGTGGCGTACGCGGTCGCTTACCTTCCGTCCAGAGGACGGCATGCGGGTGCTGGTTCGGGGACGACTGTCGGTGTACCCTCCACAGGGCAAGTATCAGATCGATGTCAGCGCGATGCGTCCAGAGGGCGTGGGCGACCTCCACAGGGCTTTTGAGCAGCTTCGCGAAGCGCTGCGCGCACGCGGCCTCTTCGACGCCGATCGCAAGGTGGCAATCCCCCGTCGACCGAGATCGGTCGGCATTGCCACATCGCAGACAGGCGCTGCGCTGCAGGACATGCTCTCGACCATCAATCGACGCTACCCCTTGCTCGATGTGGTGTTCCGGCCGACGCTCGTCCAAGGAGACGGCGCAGCGGACGATATTGCTAAGGCCATCATCGAGCTCGATGCAGCAAAGCTGGACGTGATCATCATAGGTCGCGGAGGGGGCTCGCTGGAAGATCTATGGTCGTTCAACACCGAGGTTGTCGCGATGGCCATCGCCAATGCCCGCACACCAATCATCTCGGCAGTTGGACACGAGACCGACGTCACGATCTCGGACTTCGTCGCGGATGTCCGCGCCGAAACACCAACGGCTGCAGCCGTCCTGGTGACACCAATCACGGTAGATGACCTTCTAGAAGCACTCGACGAGCGAATGCTCGGGATGACGTCAATCGTGCGCACCCGTATCGATGATATGCTCGAAACGGCCGAGAGCTTCGTCGACGGACGTGCCGCTCGACGGGTCACCGAACGTATTCACCTTCGTCAGCAACGCGTCGACGAGCTTGTATCTCGTACCTCGCGTGGCATTCAGCAACACACCAATCGCATGCGTCAGCACGTGGAGCACATGACGCAGTACCTTACGTCACTGCATCCGCTCGCACCATTGCGCAGAGGCTATGCCGTTGTCGAGCGCAATGGCGTGGTACTTGGTCCGAGCGGCCGTGTACAGACAGGCGACACCCTCGTCGTGCAGCGCTTCTCAGAGTCCAGCACAGTGGAAGTCCGCACGACAACTCCTCCAACGATCTTACCACCAACATCTGAGCACCATGGCAACGAAGGCGAAAACTCAAACACTTGAAGACAAGCTGAAGCGACTCGAAGAAGTGGCCGCACTTCTTGATCGTGGCGATGCAAGCATCGACGAACAGCTTGCTATGTATGAAGAAGGCATGCGCTTGGCGCAGGAGTGCCGCACCTATCTTGAAGAAGCAGAGCTAAAGGTTCGGCGACTCAGTGGCGAACCTGACGAGAGCGACGACTAAGACTCGCTCTTTACTGGTCGAAGCATCAGGTCTCTGATGGCTGAGCGTGGATCCTCGCCATGGAACAGGATGCTTGCTACCTTCTGCGTAATTGGGAGCTCGATTCCAACCGATGATGCGAGCTCGAGTGCAGCCGTTGTTGTTGGAACACCTTCGGCAACCGCACTCATGGTTGAAAGGATTGCGTCAAGCGACGATCCCTTGCCAATCTGCTCACCGACGCTGCGATTGCGGCTGTGCTGCGATGCGCATGTCACATACAAATCACCGAGTCCGGCAAGACCATAGAACGTGCCCTGATCTGCACCCAAGGCAACGCCTAAGCGTGCGATCTCTGCCAACCCTCGCGTCATTAGAGCCGCTTTCGTGTTATCGCCCAGGCCTAGTCCATCGACGATACCGGCAGCGATGGCGATCACGTTCTTCAGTGCCCCGCAAATCTCGACACCAACCACGTCGTCACT
>JAURNF010000022.1 GCA_030830285.1 Candidatus Kapaibacterium sp. | reverse complement strand
GTCTGCTGTGCCTGAAGATCGGCACGCTCTGTTTCGCGCTGCGCCTTGCGTTGATCAATCGTCAGTCGCTGGTTGGTGAGTCGACCTTCGTCGCTGGTGAGGGTCTGAACTTCACCGGCAAGCTGCACAACGCGGAGTTCGGCTGCACGCATTTCGCTGGTGCGCTCTTGAAGCATGGCTTCAGCATCATGCAAGGACTGCGATGCTGTTGCAAGCTCCGATTCCTTAGCTGTAAGTGCCTCAGCAGCTTCGTTCACCGCAGTCTCTGCAGTGGATGCCTCTGCTTGCAATCCTTCGAGCTCACTCGATATCGCAGCTGCTTCGTCAGTCTTTGAGGACTGTTGTGTTTGCACATCGTCGAGTCGGGTGCGAAGCGCATCGATGCGCTGCACACGTTCGTTACGAATGAGTGCAACCTTGCGCACATCATCGCCGAGTCGGCGAAGATCAATCGTCGACAGCTCTGCACGGACCGTGCGGAGGCGCGCATCGAGATCGGCGCGACGTTGTTCGAGTTCAGCTATTTCGGTGCGGAGTTGATCAATGCGCTCGCGTCGACCAACACGCACACCTTCAGTGCGCGATGTGGATCCACCTCGAACGGCACCTGCGCGATGAACAATCTCACCAGAGAGTGTAACGGCAGATGTCGCATTTGTCGACGAAACCGCACTCCACGCATCGTCAATCGTCTCTACAACAACCGTGTGTCCGAGAATACCACGAACAGCACCACGCAGTTGTTCGTCAGACTGAACAAGCTCCGATGCCCAGCCAATGATGCCTGAGCTGGTATTCAGTGATGGCGGTGCATAAAGCGCTGGGATTGCATCGCGACAAAGGAATGTTGCCTTGCCGACAGCATTCTTCGACAATGCGCTGATAGCCTGTTGTGCCTCCGAACGATCCGCCACAACAAAGTAGCGTGCCGCATCACCGAGTGCTGCTTCGATCGCAATACGCAAGCGCTCATCGGTGTTGATCACTTCCGCAAGCGTCAGCTTCTCACCCTTTGGCGTCCACTCAGGAGTGGTGAGCAAGAACTTGCTGCTCTCGGCTGTATCGACCAATCCCTGTAGGAATTCAAGTGATGCCGTGCTGTGACCGAGCTGTGATCGGAGTTCTTCTGCTTCTCGTTGGAGTCCCTCTTGTTCCGTCGTGAGGGCACGTTGACGTTCCTCAGCAGCGTGCAGCGTTTGTTCGGCACGCGCGAGTTGTTCGTCCATCTGTGGCAAGTCTGCACGCTCGCGCTCGATCTGCTCTTCCACTTGGCGAAGGCGATCAGCAAGTTGCGACTGCTGCGATGCATTCTCTGTCAACCGACGTTGCTGTCCGTCGGCTTGAATGCGATATCGGTCGAGTTGATTGCGACGCTCATTCGGCACTTGGCGCGCCGCCGTGAGTGCTTCGCGCTGCTGTGCAACAGCATCACGATGCTCTTGCACTTGCGTCTGCGCAACCTGCACTGCCTCACGAAATGCAGTGAGTGCAGCAGATGCTTCTTCGTGCTCCTTGGTTCCTACGCGAATCCGTTCACGTACAAGGTCGAGCTCTTCCGCTGTGGTTGATTGCTGCGATTGTGATTCTACCTGCTCGCGATCGAGTCGCTCTACGGCACGTTCGTTCGACAGAAGGCGCTCGGCAAGGACCGAGAGTTGTTGTTGTGCCTCACTCAGCGCTGAACGTACGTCGTTCTCGCTCGCATACGCATCGCGAAGGCGTTGCTCATCAGCTTGTTGCTGTTGCTCAATCGAGACAGCCTCGCGCTCGGATGCTCCAAGCGCTGTTTCTGCTGCTTCACGTCGTTCGCGAATGACGCGCATCACTTCTTGCAACTGCGTGAGCGCAAGGAATTCTTCAGCGTACTCGAATGCAAACAACAAACGGTCAAGTTCACGCAGACGCGTCGAGAGTTCTTGATGCTGACGTGCCTTCTCTGCCTGACGTGCAAGTGAGTTCACCGTCTTCTGCACTTCGCGCACAATGTCCTGCACACGGGCGATATCACGCTGTGCAGCATCAAGCTTACGTTGTGCTTCCTTCCGACGGACCTTGTACTTCGTTACGCCGGCTGCTTCTTCAAACAAGTGACGGCGCTCATCAGCCTTGTCGCTGAGGATCGTCTCGATCATCTTCAACTCGATCACGGAATAGGCATCAGAGCCCATACCGGTATCCATGAAGAGATCGATAATGTCACGCAACCTGCATTGCGTCTTGTTCAACAGATACTGGCTTTCACCATTCCGGAACAAGCGTCGTGTGATGACGACTTGCGAATACTCTGTTGGCAGGATCTGCTTGTTGTTTTCGATTGTAAGCGACACCTCAGCCATGCCAAGGGGCTTGCGCGTACGAGATCCGTTAAAGATCACCTGATCCATCGAATCGGCGCGCAACATGGAGGTCTTCTGCTCGCCAAGTACCCAACGAATAGCGTCGACCACGTTGGTCTTGCCGCAACCGTTCGGACCAACAATGGCCGTTACTCCGTCTGTGAATTCAAGGTCGGTCTTCAGACCGAAGCTCTTGAATCCAACCATCTCAAGTTTCGAGAGATACATCTCGTGGGTATTCCGTGTTAATCGTGTGTCGTGGAACCGTCCAAATTGCGACAGGCCGTGAACTCCGGGAACGTGGAGTTATCCACATTGTTCACAACGACCGGTCAGCGATGGACAGCAGTGCTATTGATCCCTTCGTCGATTGACGTAGAGCATCGGGAAGACGGCGGCAACCGTAGAATAGAGGGTCGTTGCTATGCCGTACTTCAGGAAGAACATAACGAAGTCGATCTGCATCGGCTGAACGTACAAAAGGTAGTACACCAGGTTGTGGATAACGCCAGCGATGGCAACGATGAGCAGGTATCGGTAATGACCAATGGTGATCATCGCAAAGCCTTCACGCCAGAAATAGCCCGCGACAAATCCCGCAAGTGTTTTGGCGAGTGCATTCGCGCCCAAGACGTCGGCTGATACAACATCAAACAGCAAGCCGCACAAGAATCCTGCGATCATGCCCGTGAACTGTCCCTCGACAAGTGCCACCCATACGGTAAACAACAACAGGAGGTCGGGCGTAACAGAGCTCACCGAGATGTATCCAAGGAATACAACGTGAATCACAGCCAACATGAGTGCAACAACCGCATACAGGATGAACCTGAGCGATGGTGTTGCCATGAGCTGGCTACGTTGCGCGTCGAAATTGAGGGCCATGAGGTTGCTGGTATTCTACGGGGTTGATCGTTGTCGCTGACGTTCTTCGGTGCGCCGCTCGAGCTCCGAGCGCTCGGCTGACGACCGTGTGTCTACAACAAAGAGTTGTTCAAGTGTTGCAAAGTTTACTGCTGATTCAACGACGATGCGACGGAACAGCGAGTTGGACTCCTCGCCAACCTCAAGCACACGTCCGATCACAATGTTTGCTGGGTATCGAGCACTGTAGGCAGACGTGAGGATCAGATCCCCCGCCTGGACATCATATGCGCGCGGCACGTCCTTCATCACCAAGAAGTTCTCGCCTTCCCACTGGATGATTCCGTCAACTCGCGTTCGCTGATCCTTGGCACTTACTCGTGTGTCGCGATTGATCAACAGCTGCAATACTGCGTAGTGCTGCGATGCGCCAATCACAATACCAACCAGGCCCGCGTCAGTGATACACGACATACCCTCGCGCACACCGTCTTCAGTGCCCTTGTTGATGGTTGCATAATTCCGCAACTGCGTTGTTGTCTTCCCCACCACATCCGCAGCGATCAACGTGTAGTCAGTGTACTGAGGCAGCTCGAGCATCTTCCGAAGCGATGCGTTTTCGACCATCGACTGACGTGATCGTGCAGACTCAACGGCAAGCTGAAGATTGAGCTCACGAAGAGCAACGTTCTCACTCTTGAGAGCAACAGGATTTGGAATCCAAGCAAACAGGGATTGCATCCATCCAATGGATCCAACGATCACTGCACGGAAACCACCAAGTTGAGAGAGATTGCCGACGCTCATCAACGCAAACGACATCACGACAAGTGTACTGAGCGTGATGTAGTTTTTGAATCGGACGACAAAGTCAATGAGTCGACGCATTAGTAGCGCTTAGACTTGATGAGGACTGATGAGAATGCGTCAAGATCTTCAAGTACGCGTCCCGTACCACGTGCCACAGCCGTCAGCGGATCATCAGCAACATGCACAGGCAAGGAAGTCTCACGACGGAGTCGCTCGTCGAGCCCCTTGAGTAGTGCACCACCACCAGTGAGGATGATACCTCGATCGAAAATATCTGCCGACAGTTCAGGTGGCGTCTTTTCGAGCAGCGTAAGTACCGCTTCGATGATCGTTGAGATATTCTCGTTGAGTGCTTCGCGAATCTCTTCGCTTGATACGATGATACTTTTCGGTGTGCCCGTGACCATGTCACGTCCCTTTACCTCGATTTCGAGTTCTTCGGCAAGGGGCCATGCAGAGCCAACATTCACCTTGATGATCTCCGCAGTGCGATCACCAATCAAGATGTTGTGTTGACGCTTGAACCAGCTTACGATCGCGTTTGTGAGTTCATCACCGGCAATACGAATCGATTCATCGACGACGATTCCAGAGAGAGCGATGACAGCGATTTCTGTTGTACCACCACCGATGTCGACAACCATGTTGCCCATCGGCTCGTGCACATCGAGTCCGACACCAATCGCTGCAGCCATTGGCTCTGCGATCAAGTGCACTTGCTTCGCTCCAGCGTGTTCTGCCGAGTCACGCACTGCACGCTTCTCTACTTCGGTGATTCCCGATGGAACGCAGATCACCATGCGGCGTGCTTGCGCGATGGATGTTGATGCCTTCTGGATGAACGCGCGCAACATGCCTTCGGCAATCTCGAAGTCAGCAATCACACCATCCTTCAACGGACGGATCGTTTTGATGTCGCGGTGCGTCTTGCCAACCATCTTTTCGGCTTCATGGCCAATGGCAATGATGTTCTTGGTTGTGCGGTCAAACGCAACAATGGACGGCTCGTTGAGCACGATGCCTTTGCCCTTTTGCCAAATCAGGGTGTTTGCGGTACCAAGATCAATACCAACATCATTCGAAAACAGTCGGAAACGAGGAGTCATAATCACATTAGGGGTAGGGAGAGCGAAACACGGCGAAGTTACGAAGGGACGGTGTGCTTTTTTTGCCAAGTTTCGTAGATGCGTATACCAAAGGACATTCGGGACACTCTGGCGTTGGCAGCCCCGATAGCTGCATCCCAGGTGTCTGACATGGTAACACTGGCCGTCGACCTGATCATGGTGGGAGATTTGGGGACGATTCCCCTGGCAGCTGTCACCTTAGCCGGTACATCATCCACGATGGTGCTTCTCTTCGGCGTGGGATTTACCATTGCCATGACGCCAGAGATCGCCACTCGCATGGCCCGTGGCGATGCCTCAGGAGCCTCAGCAGCGGCCCGAACGGGCGCTATCATGTCAGTGCTGGTTGCCGCCGTCTTGGTGGGCCTCCTGCTGCTCGCAAGCCCTTGGTTGGGCATTTTGGGTGCACCGGCCGATGTCACGGAAATGGCCATCCCCTATTTCCGCTGGTATGTGCTGTCATTTCTGTTTCGACTTGGCTTTGGGGCAATCAAGCAGACATCTGAAGCGCTCGGCAACAGCCGGATGCCGATGATGATTGCCATTGCGGCCAATCTCTTGAACGTTGTGTTCAATTGGATCTTCATCTACGGCGAACTTGGGATGCCCGAGATGGGCGCAGAGGGTGCTGGCTTTGCAACATTCCTTTCGCGCGCATGTGCCGTGGGTATCGGCGTGTGGGTTCTGCGTAGGAGTGCGCTGTTTGCACCATTGCGTGGGCATGCGAAGCAGACGCTTTCAGGCAAGGAACGGATGTCCTTGGCGCTGGCTGGTGCAAGTATCGGACTTCAGATCACGCTGGAGGTAGCTGCATTTGCGTTTGGCGGACTCATGGTTGGCTGGCTCGGGGCGGTACCGCTGGCTGCACACCAGGTTGCTCTCAACCTCGCGTCGATCACCTTCATGGGGGCCTTAGGCTTGAGCTCTGCGGGAACCGTCCGGGTAGCGTCCGCTCTTGGCTCAGGCGTTGCGGGTGCTGTTCGTCGTGCGGCGCACGTCGCAATTGGCATTGTTGTAGCATTCGAGCTCATCACTGCCGTCGGCTTCATCCTGCTACGACATGAGCTTCCGCTGCTATACAGCGACGATCCCCTTGTGCTGGTACTCGCCTCGCAACTGCTGGTCTATGCTGCCGCATTCCAGCTCTTTGATGGACTGCAGGTGGTGGGTATGGGCATTCTTCGCGGACTTAATGACACGCGCGTGCCGGCTATCATGGCGTTCGTCGCCTACATCATGTTGTGCATACCGCTCGGATATGTCATTGCATTTCCACTCGGCTTTGGCGCACATGGTATTTGGATTGGTTACGTGATCGGACTCACGATTGCGAGCATCGGATATCTCTGGCGCTTCCGTGCTATAACGAACAAGGGGTCGGCGTAAACGCCGACCCCTTGTGTTGGGTTCCTATGGAACGATTGTCTTAGCGAACGATTGAGAGCGTACGTGTACGCTGACCGTTAGCATCTGTGTATGTGATAACCACAACACCGTTTGTCCATGAAGCTGTTGACAGGCGGAAGTTACCGTCTTCAGCAACTGTTGCTGTTGCAAGCGTACGACCGTTGATGTCGTTCACCATTACTGGTGTTGCTGCCTTGACAGTTGTGAATACGATCTGCTCGTTTGCAGCGTCGAACCACACGCGAGCTGTCTTGCCCATTTCATCTTCAACGCTTGTTGTGATGTTACCGCTGAGGTTCACCACGTTGTCAGCACCGTCTGTTGCATCGTTGTTGAACGTTACAGTGCCTGTCTGTGCACCAAGTGGCGCGCTCTTGAAGCAGATGTTTACGTTGACTGATGCGCCAGCTGCAACTGTAATAGGAGCTGCTGGTGTACCCGTTGCTGGGTAGAAGGCTGGGTTTGTGAATGACCATCCAGTGATGTTCATGTCAACATTACCAGTGTTGGTGATCGTGACATTCGGCTCATTCGTTGGAGTACAGTCCTCAACGTCTGAACGCGTTTCGTCGAATGTCAGCTGATCTGTCGACTGGATGCGCGAAATGCCAGGTGTGCCGCTCAGGTTGCAAACTGCGTTACCGCAAGCTGTTGTCACTGTAAGCACGTCTGTGTTCGCCGTCGTTGCACCGAGAACTGGATTGTATGCGAATGCAACGCTGTGCGATGCACCAACAGCGAGGTTGATCGGGCCGTTGCCCGTTCCACCAGCTGTGATTGTGAACACTGTGCCCGTTTGAAGCGCAATGTTTGTGAGTGTCATCGGACCGTCTGTGTTGTTTGTGATTGTCAGCTGACCACCCTTAGCTGGGTCGCCAACCTTCACAAGACCAACATCGATCGATGTTGCAGATGCTGTTGGAGTAGCAGCTGAGATCTGAACGCGACGTGTTGTGAGGTTGCCCTTGAAGTCACGGACTTCAACAACGCAATCGCCTGCCTTGGATGGATCGATGAGCACAACGCGCCATGTGGCTTGTGTGACCTTTGGATCCTTTGTGAACGTCGCCGGCGTAAGTGCCTCGAGACGAACGTTGACTGGCTGAGGGTCAAACGCAAGGCGAACAGAAGCAAGACCTGTTTCTACCTGGTCGCGCTCTTGTGGAGTCTGACGAGGAGGATCAGGAATGTTACGAGTTTCCGTTGCCGTGAATTCACGAACGCCGCACGGGAGCGACTGTGAAGTCACAACAGGAGGCATGGTGTCGATACCAGGCACAACTGCCTGGACATTGTCGCCACCTGCTGTCATTACCTGCACAGCAAACACGGCGGATGCCGCAAGAAGGCACAGTTTACGCATGACCAAATCCCTAAGTGAGAAAGATTGTAGAAGGCAAGGAAAAGCACCTGAGGACACCGAAAACACCGACACACTCGTGTCGAACTCAGGCCACATGTGGCACTATTATACGAACAGATGATGTTTACGCAAAGGCCTGGAAATATTTTCTTTCCACCGTCACGTCACTCAACCCCCAAAACGACCACCCAATCGACGATAAGTTACATTGTGGATAACGGGTTAGAGGGGATTTCTCCCCTTCTGAGGACAGATTCCGTCATACCCGGCCCTGTGTCGTAGTTTTGCAGGATGAAAATCGGGCATGTCGAAGTCGAACAAGGGATTCTCCTGGCCCCCATGGAGGATGTCACAGATTTACCGTTCCGCCGCATTTGTAAGCGCTACGGGGCGGACATCGTGTATACGGAGTTCATCTCGAGCGATGGCCTGGTGCGGGATGCGAAGCGTTCGATGGAAAAGCTCCGGTTGGCCGAAGAGGAGCGTCCGGTTGCCATCCAGATCTTCGGCGGCGATCATGATATCATGGTCGAGGCTGCCCGCAGGGCCGAAGACTCGGGTCCGGACTTCATCGATATCAACTTTGGTTGCTGGGTAAAGAACGTTGTTGTGCGTAACGCTGGGGCTGCCCTTCTGAAGGACCCACCGCAAATGCAGCGTCTGACGCGATCAATCGTAGACGCGGTAAAGAAGCCCGTAACCGTGAAGACACGTCTGGGTTGGAGCAAGGACAACATCGTGATTCTCGATGTGGCACGGATGATCCAGGATGCCGGCGCAGCCGCTCTTACGGTCCATTGCCGCACCCGCGATATGGGTCACGATGGCGAGGCCGATTGGTCGTGGATTCCAAAGATCAAGCAAGTCATCGACATCCCTGTGATTGTCAATGGCGACATCAAGACACCAGAAGATGTCAAACGTGCGTTTGCTGAAACCGGCGCTGATGCGGTAATGATTGGTCGCGCTGCAATCGGTCACCCATTCCTCTTTGCCCATGCAAAGGAATACATGGCCACAGGTTCCTACACACCGGTATCCTCACGCGAACGCATCCTGACGTGTCTCGAACACCTCCGCCTCGAACTCGAATACAAGCATGAACGTCGCGCGATCCATGAGTTTCGCAAACACTATGGCGGATACCTCAAGGGCCTTCGCAACAATTCCCACTGTCGCCAAGACGTGGTGCGCTACGATACGTACGAAGAGGTGGAAGCGCGCATGCTGCACTACGCCGACGAACTCGATGTGATTCACGACGAAGCTGTGTGATGCCCACCTCACTCCAGCGTGATGTAGCAGATGTGTTGCGCACACATGGGGTGCAACGTGCTGCATGCGTAATTGGAGTTAGTGGTGGACTTGATAGCATGTCGCTGCTTGACTGCTGCACGAACCTCTCCTCAGAACTCGCTCTTACCCCTCACGTCATCCACGTGAACTATGGTCTGCGTGGCGCAGAGAGCGATGCCGACGAAGCACTGGTGCGAGACGTCTGCGCTCGGTATGCAATCCCCGTGCATGTGGTAACGGTAGCCCCCTACGACCAGCCGCGTCTGGCCGAAGTTGGACTCGAGGCAATTGCGCGCGAACTCCGCTATGCAGCGTTTTTGGCGTACGCAGAGGAACATGCGATCCCCTATGTGCTTACAGCACACACGCTCGATGATCAGGCTGAGACGGTGATCATGCACCTTGCTCGCGGGAGTGGGATGCATGGATTAGCTGGCATTCCGATATCACGCATTCTCTCACCCGCTGTGCGGGTTGTGCGCCCCCTGCTGCATGCATCACGAAATGATGTGCAGGAGTATGCTCGTGAGCACGGCGTGCAATGGCGTGAGGATGCATCGAATGCAACTGATACGTTCCTTCGCAATCGGGTTCGTCAGCTTGTCATACCAGCTCTACGTGAAGCAATTGGTCCGCACGCTCCGCGAGGCATTGCGCGCTCTGCTGACAACGTTCGTACGGTGGCTGACTTTATAGACGGGCATGTAGCAGCTGCGATTGCTGATGCCGTTGATCACCGCGGTTCGACAATCATTGTCGACCTTGAACAGCTGGACCGATATCACGAGGCCGTGGTGCGCGAAGTGCTGCGTCAAGCCCTCGAGCTTACGTTTGATGATCTCCACCGCGTGATGCTCCTGCGCACCGCAGAGGTGGGTTCGAGTGCATCAATCAATGGCCGTCGGTTCGCGCTGCGTGAACGCAATGCAATCATCGTAGAACATGACAATCCAGTAGAACACTCACCCGCAGTTGTCATCCATGACGGTGGGCAGTATGTTGCAGATGCGCAGGTGTTACATGTGACACACGCGGATGTGTGCGATGTAACGCCACACGGAGGCCCAGCAACAGCAGTTATCGATGCAGCCTCGGTACGTGGACGTCTTGTATGGCGACGATGGCAACACGGCGATCGATTCCAACCATTCGGGATGACAGGACACACGCTCGTGAGTGATCTCTTGACAAATGCCCGCGTGCCCCATCATCTGCGCACAACCGTTCGCGTTGTGTGTGACGACGAGGGAATTATCTGGGTATGTGGGTTGCGACAAGCCGAACGAACGCGCGTGACCAGCACTACAACGTCGGTGTACAACTTTCATCACGAACAACTTCCACAAGACGCATGAGCCACTCCACCGATCGGATCCGTGTACACGACCGTATGTTCCGTCCGTACATCTCGCAACACGAGATCGACGAGATGACGTCGCGGATTGCAGCAAGCATCAATGCTGCATTTGCTGGCGAAGAGCTTACCGTGCTCGTGATCCTCAAGGGAGCAATCCTGTTCGCATCAGACCTTATTCGCAAGATCTCCGTGCCGGTGTCGATTGAGTTCACCCGCGCTTCGAGCTACGGCAACGGAATGACGCATTCCGGCACGACACGTATTGATGGTCTAACGGGCGACATCGCTGGTCGCAATGTGATGATCATTGAGGATATTGTCGACTCAGGAACCACCCTTCGTGAACTTGTGAAGCACATTAGTGGGTTAGAGCCAAAGAGCATCACGATTACGGCCCTCTTGAGCAAGCCGGAAGTACACAAAGATTCGATCACTATTGACTACGTCGGACGTGAGATTGCCCCTGATTTCGTTGTTGGCTACGGCATGGACTATGCCGGGTACGGACGCCAACTCGACGCTATTTGGGTTGTTTGCGACGACGAAACAACATAAAACACCTCGCTACACGTCATTGCGCCCATGAACGGACAACAACCTCGACAGCAGCGCCCAAAGCGCGACCCAGAAGAAGAACAAGACATGACCGTGTCGCGTGTTCTTCGCAACATCCTGATTTGGGTGGGCATCCTCGTATCGCTTGTGATGATCGGCATGCTGATGTCGAACAGCCAGAAGCAAGAGTATCCCCTCACCTACTCGCAATACGTTGAGTTCATCTCCCGTGGCATGGTCGAATCGGCCGTGATTACGAAGACCCAGCTCAACGACTTTGAATTCCATGGCTCGCTGCGCGACTCTGCGACAATCGCAGTCAATGGCAAGAGCGTCAACATCAAGCATTTCTCCACGAAGCTTGGCGTAGTCGACTCACAGACCGAGGCTCTCTGGCGCGCCAATGGCGTTGCTTGGTCGTATGAAAGTGGTGATTCTCCGTGGTGGGTATCACTCGTGCAGTTCCTTCCGTGGGTCCTTCTGCTGGTGGCCTTCTTCTTTGTGACACGTCGTATGCAGATGGGTGCCAACGGTGGCAAAAACATCTTCTCCTTCGGGAAGAGTCGTGCCCGTATGCAGCCTGAGGGTGGCGGACAAGTGACGTTTATGGACGTTGCTGGCGCTGATGAGGCAAAGGAAGAACTCCGTGAAATCGTCGAATTCCTTCGTGATCCAGGTCGCTTCACACGTCTCGGTGGCAAGATCCCACGCGGCGTACTCCTGCTCGGACCTCCGGGCACTGGCAAGACGTTGCTCGCACGTGCCGTAGCTGGCGAAGCAGGCGTGCCGTTCTTCACGATCTCTGGTGCAGACTTCGTCGAGATGTTCGTGGGTGTTGGCGCGAGCCGCGTACGCGACCTCTTCGAACAAGCAAAGAAGCAATCCCCATGTATCGTCTTCATCGACGAGATCGATGCCGTCGGACGCCATCGTGGTGCCGGCTTAGGGGGCGGACACGACGAACGTGAGCAAACACTGAATCAGTTGCTCGTCGAGATGGACGGCTTCGAGCAGAATTCTGGCATCATCATCATTGCTGCAACAAACCGTGCAGACGTGCTCGATCCTGCCCTGCTGCGTCCTGGTCGATTCGACCGTCAAGTAGTTGTCGACCGACCTGACTTCAACGGACGTTTGGGAATCCTTCGTGTACACACGCGCAAGGTGCCTACGTCGAAAGACGTCAACCTTGAGGTGATTGCCAAGGGCACACCTGGCATGAGCGGCGCTGACTTGGCCAACCTTGTCAACGAAGCAGCGCTTCTTGCAGCACGCCGGAACAGTGTCGACGTAACGATGTTCGACTTTGAGAGTGCCAAGGACAAGGTGCTCATGGGCGTTGAGCGCAAGAGCATGGTGATGAGCGATCGCGAGAAGGAAACAACCTCGTATCACGAAATCGGTCACGCGCTGGCGGGCAAACTTCTGCCGCATGGTGATGCTGTGCACAAGGTCACAATCATTCCGCGCGGTCGAGCCCTCGGTGTAACGTCGTACCTCCCGAATGAAGAAATGCATACGATGAGCCGCGACCAACTGGAAACGCGCCTCGTTACGCTGCTTGCTGGTCGTGCCGCCGAACGTGTGGTGTTCAATCAGCTCAATACTGGCGCATCGAATGACCTTGAACGCGCAACCATGATCGCAAAAAAGATGGTCTGCGAGTTCGGTATGAGCGATGTGATCGGACCAGTCCGCTATGCGAGTCAGCATGACGAAGTGTTCCTCGGACGTGAGATTTCACAACCGCGAGATCACTCGGAAGAAACCGCACGTACAATCGATGCTGAAGTGCGTCGCATCATTACCGACTCTGAGCAACGCGCAGAGCAACTGATGCGTGATAATCTCGATCTGCTCCACCGCTGCTCAAAGGCCCTGATGGAGCGCGAGATTCTCGACAGTGCGGAACTTGATGTGCTCATCCGTGGCGAAGAGCTCACACCAATGGTTAAGGACGTAGCGTCCCTGCGCGAGAAGATTCGCTCTGCTGCGCCCCCTACCGAACCAACCCCTGAGCAGGGTCCAGATCCGGAAGGTCTTGCACTCAGCCCGACCTGACAAAAGTCATAGTTTTCTACCAGCCCCCTTGCGAATGTTGTGGTATTCACCACTATTCCAAGGGGGTTGTTCGTATGGCAACAACGACACGCTCTGCATCCTTGGCAATGCTCATGAGCATTGCTGTTCTCAGCATCTCACTTCTCGGCTGCGACGCGATCATTGACGCTGCAGCGATCGACGTACCGATCTCGGTGACAATCACCGGTGAGGCAACGAACCCCACGATTCCATCTGCGGATGCGTCGTGTTCTGACCTTTCAAGTCAACAAGCATTTGCCGATAATGTGGCACGCATTCGCGGCGGAAGCGTATCGGACGTCACACTTCACATAACCGATCTTGTTAATCCGACCTTCACCTCGGGAACGCTGAGTTCGCAGGTATTCTCACGTGTGACACTTACGCTGTCATTCGATCCAGAGTATGGCGACACACGCGTCTACACACTCGGTGAATTCACGGATGTTTCGCTGGCAGATCTTATGAGCGCACCACGATCCCTCGCATTACATAGCGATGCAGGTGATGCGTGTGCTAAGATGTCGACGCAGCCTAAGTTCTGTGTAACCGTGAGCTACGGAGCATTTGCCAGTGGACCAGCACGTGCCGATTACATCCGTGCAGTCATTGGAATGAAGCTGAAGTTTGAAGCTCGGACGATCTAACGTCAGAACTTCGTGAGCTTCACGAAGAGCTTGTCGGGTATTGCTCGGACAAGTGCCATGATGAATCGCCATACACCCGGCGTGTAGAGTACAATCGCACGCCGGGAAACGGCACGTACTATGTCTGCAGCCACAGCACGCGGCGGTACCATGAGCGGCATCTTGATGCCCTTGGTCATCGGTGTATCAACCGGACCCGGCTTGACGGTGAGCACGTGCACACCTGCTGGACGCAACCGCACGGTCAGACCCGAGTAGTATGCCGTCATCGCGGCCTTTGCAGCCCCATAGGCATAGTTACTTGCGCGACCTCGCTCACCAGCAACGGAAGAGATCCCAACGAGACTTCCAGATCCTTGCTGTTCGAGTACTTCGGCATACCGATGCGAAATGGAGATCACACTGACGGCGTTGATCATGAAACTCTCGATCGTTGCATCGACGTCGTGATCAAGAACATGCTGATCAGGCAACACGCCGTGCGCAATAATCACACAGTCAATCGTGCCCAACACCGATTGCGACCGCGCAACGATGTCTGCATGCACGTCACGCGCACGCAGATCTGCCACGTATACCGATACTTCTTCTGCACCTCGTGCGCGCAAGTCGGAAGCAACTGCGATCACTTTCTGTTCGTCACGAGCCACGCAAAACAACCGCGCGCCCTGCACCGCATAGAGCTTAGCTACTTCTTGTGCGATCGCTGATGTTGCACCGATGATAACGATACGTGTGCATTCTTGCGTTGCCACGACTCTACTCCTGCGTTACACGACGCCAGAACGAGCTTGACATTCCTGGGTCGATATATGGTTGAAATGCGGCGAGCTCCTGCGCATACATCGCACGGAACATCGAACCTTGAACCCGAGCATCCTTTGCAGGATAGATGCGTCCGCCCATCTCGTGCACGATCGCATCACACCGATCGAGAGCGTCGAACATTCGCTTACCACCAATTGGCATGTCAAGCGTGAGTGTGAGGCCTGGTCGTGGGAACGACATCATACCAGGCGATGCGACGTTGCCGAACATTTTCAGCACAGCGAGGAATGATGATATTCCGCCGCCTTGCATCGTCGACAGGATGCGACGCATCGCGTCTTCTCCACCTTCAAGCGGCACAACGCACTGATACTGCAACATGCCACGCTTGCCGTAGAGCAGGTTCCAGCGATCCACTGCATCCAACGGATAGAAGAACGGTTCGAGATCAATATGGCGTCGGTGCATGCTCGCGAACTGCTTCCCGTACCACACAGTGTTGAACAGTGCAATTGTTGGCTTGCTCAACAGCCATGACGGACCCTCGAGGGGGATCTTCAGGAGTGGTTCCTTCCATGGAGCGCGCAGTGTTCCGTCGGCAACAGCTGAGAAGTTGCCACGCAACACAAGCCCCTTACCAAGCTTTGCGCCTGATGCAAGAACATCGATCCAGCTTACGGTGTAGTCCCAATCTTCATCCGAAGAAATCGTGAGATCGATTGTTTCGCGGAGTGACCGCGACTTGATACTCTCTTCATCGATCATGCGCGACGCGATGGGTATCAGCTGAAGCGTTACGGTTGCGATGATCCCCGTCAGACCCAACCCACCAATCGTCGCGGCAAACATCTCGGCATGATGCTGCGGCGAGCAGTCCATCACTGTCCCGTCGGTGCGCACCAGTGTAAACGCCGTAACGTGACATCCGAATGTTCCAACGCGATGATGGTTCTTGCCGTGCACGTCGTTTGCCACAGCGCCACCGAGCGTCACGTACTTTGTTCCCGGAGTAACTGGTACGAACCATCCGTGAGGAACAATCACGCGAAGCAATTCTTGAATTGATAAGCCGGCCTCGGCTGTAATGATGCCACGCTCACGATCGAACTCGCGGATGCGCGTGCACCTGTCCATCGACACGATGGTACCCTGCGCATTGAGGCACACATCACCGTAGGAGCGACCCTTTCCGTATGCCAGCACTGGCGCTTGCACGCCTCGCAGGTTCAGATCTTGGGTCCACGCGAGATCAACAACGGTCGAAGGCTCTACCGTTGGGTGCCGACCCCATGATTCGAACGTTGTGCCCATTTACATCGATGCTGCGATGGTGATAGCAACAACTGCCGCACCAACAACCCACGATGCCGCATCACGTGCAGCGAACACAATTGGATCGTCGTGCATTTCGCCGCGGTGTGCACGCAACCACAAGTGGCTGACCCAATACACGAGGCATGGAGCAATCAACCAGAGGTATTCAGGGTGGGTGTAGAGGTTTCGAACTTGCTCTGCGTCGAGGTATCGCGTGAACACAAGAATCGCCACGTATCCAAGAGCTGCCCCAGCAACCAACACGAAGTCTGCATCACCAACATGATAGCCGCGGCCCGACACTGTTCGTCCCTCGCGCTCGATCGTATCGAGCAATTCGGTGTAGCGCTTCAGAAACGCAAGACTCATAAAGAGGAACAGCGAGAACCCCAGCAGCCACGTTGATACCGGCACTTCAGCCGCTGCCCCACCAGCTGCAATGCGCAGTGAGTAGAGTCCAGCCAGAGCAATCACATCAACCAACACCATCCGCTTGAGCACAAACGAATAGGCTGTTGTAACCACTGCATAGAATGCGAGCCACCCTGCAAACGCTGGTGGCATCACCAGCACCGTAATCATGATCGCACCAGTCAGCAGCAGCGCTGCAAGCGCAATAGCTGCTGGCACCGAGATATGTCCAGCGGCAAGGGGCCGGTGGCGCTTCCGCGGATGAAGACGATCATGTTCGACATCGGCGATGTCGTTGATGATATACACCGTGGAGGCTGTGCAACTAAATGCCAGAAATCCGAACAACACAGAAATCAGCGCCTGGGTGTCCTGCAGCTGATGTGCGAGCGCAATCGGCACCACCAACAACAAATTCTTCACCCATTGGTACACGCGCAGCTGCTTACCGATGACGGCGAGCAGTGACGGTGATGTCTGTTCAGGACTCATGATAATCCATGTACGGGATACAACGTCGGCATCTTTCGGGAGTGCTACGAAGATACCACCCCCGTAAACGACGAACGCCATGATGGAAAACCATCACGGCGCTGGTACGGTGGGCGATCGACGGGGCTTGAACCCGCGACAACCAGAGTCACAATCTGGGGCTCTACCAACTGAGCTACGACCGCCGTAGGACACGAATATACGGAATTGATGCGGTTTCGTTTTTTGTATATTCGAACTCGTACTACCGACGCAACATCGCATCGCGTCAGCAAGCGCTTAGCGCTAAGGCATCTGTCACACACGTACGATTTGCATCTACGATCTCGGAACGCGCCCATTGTGCGCGTCCACACTCCCACTCAACACGCTACAGTGAATGGCAAAGAAAGCAGCTTCTCCCGAGGGAGAACCACGCGCACCACGCGCACGCAAGGCAACAAAGAAGGTTGCTGAAGAATCAACACAACAATCAGCAGCAAGCGCCGAACCTGCACCGCGGAAGCGTCGCACGACGAAGGCTGCAGCCGAGGCTGCACCTGAGCACGTAGCACCTGCCCCGGCACCGGCGCCACGCGAGGAACGGCAAGAACGACAAGACCGTGGAGACCGTGGCGAACGCGGAGCACGTGGCGGTGAGCGTCAAGACCGTGGCGAACGCGGTGAGCGTCAAGACCGTGGCGAGCGTCAAGATCGCGGCGAACGCGGTGAGCGTCAAGACCGTGGAGAACGCGGTGGTGAGCGTCAAGACCGTGGCGAACGCGGCGGTGAACGTCAAGACCGTGGAGAACGCGGCGGTGAGCGTCATGACCGTGGCGACCGTGGCGAACGTGGCGGTGAGCGTCACGACCGTGGCGGTGATCGCGGCGAGTACCGTGATCGATTCGACCGCAGTGGCCGCCGTGGCCGTCGTGGACGTGGACGCGACCGTGGCCACGAGCGATTTGGTCAGCGCGATCGTTCGTACGACATGGAGATCGAACGTGAAGAACGCGAGTTCCTCCTCTCGGGTCCAGTCATCGACATCAACGAGCTCAACGCAAAGAAGCTTGCCGATCTCATGGAGATGGCACAGAACTTGGGCATTGAAGAGTTTGCCGACCTCAAGCGTCAGGATCTGATCAACCGCATCGTTGAAGCAGAGAACGAGCGCATGATGCGTGAATCGCAGCGTGAGGGTATCTCGCTCACAACAGGTGTGATCGAGTTGCTCCCCGACGGATATGGATTCATGCGTTCGGCCAACTTCAACTACCTGCCATCGCCTGACGACGTGTACGTTTCACCATCACAGGTGAAGCGCTACGGCTTGCGCACGGGCGACACCATCAAGGGATACATTCGTGCTCCGAAGCCAGGTGAGCGGTTCTATGCATTGATCAAGGTTGATGCGATCAACTACATCACCTTTACAGAAAACAAGACACGTCCGTTGTTCGAGAATCTCACGCCGTACTATCCAAAGGAGCGGCTCACTCTCGAAACAACGCAGCAAGAGTATGCCACGCGTATCATCGACCTGATCTCCCCTATTGGTAAGGGACAGCGGGGATTGATCGTGTCGCCTCCAAAGGCTGGTAAGACCGTGTTGTTGCAGAAGCTTGCCTTCGAGAGTGCCCGCAACCACCCAGAAGCAAAGCTCATCGTTCTTCTAATCGATGAACGTCCGGAAGAAGTCACCGACATGATGCGCAACGTTAATGCTGAGGTAATTGCCTCAACATTCGACGAGCCACCAGAGCGTCACGTTGCCGTATCAGAAATGGTCATCGAAAAGGCCAAGCGTTTGGTTGAAGCCAAGCAGGATGTGATCATTCTTCTTGATTCCATCACACGTCTGGCGCGCGCGCACAACACCGTGCAGCCAGGATCGGGCAAACTCCTCTCTGGTGGTGTCGATGCCAACGCCATGCAGCGTCCGAAGCGCTTCTTCGGTGCCGCACGAAACGTTGAAGAAGGTGGCTCACTCACCATCATTGCTACGGCGCTCGTTGAAACAAACTCGCGCATGGACGAAGTGATCTTCGAAGAGTTCAAGGGTACGGGTAACATGGAATTGGTGCTCGAGCGCAAGATTGCCGACCGACGCATCTTCCCTGCTATCGACGTTAACCGCTCTGGCACACGTCGTGAAGAGCTTCTGCTTTCACCAGAAACACTTGCCAAGGTGTGGGTGCTGCGCAAGGTATTGGGCGACGATCCACCGATTGAAGCGATGGAAACGTTGCTCGAGCGGATGCGCGCAACCAAGTCAAACGAAGAGTTCATCAAAACGCTCAACAGCTAATGTCGACGTCGATTGCCACCAACGGATTCACACGCAGAGCGATGAATTACTCGCTCGCCACGGGTGTGTTGATGTTGGTGGCCAAGTGGATCGCATTTGTGATGACGGGCTCGTCGGTGATCTTCTCCGATGCTGCTGAGAGCGTTGTGCACATCATTGCTGTGTGGTTTGCGTGGTACGCGCTTGGCGTCGTGTCACGTCCACCCGATGAAGACCACCCCTACGGACACGACAAGATTAGCTTCATGTCGGCCGGTATAGAGGGCGGACTTATCTGCATTGCCGCGATTGTGATCATCGTAAGTGCCGTAAACAAGCTCGTCGTTGGTGTTGAACTCCAGCAGCTCGACATCGGCATGTCGATTACCGCCGGTGCTGCACTGGTGAACTTGATCCTCGGCTTGTACCTGATTCGCACAGGCAAGCAGCATTCGTCACTCGTTGTTGAAGCCAACGGACGTCATGTCATGACCGACGTCTGGACAAGTGCGGGTGCTGTGGCTGGACTGTTCATTGCGCAATGGAGCGGCTACTTGTGGCTCGACCCAGTGATTGCCATCGTCTTCGGTGCCAACATCATCCGCGAAGGTGGAAAGCTTGTTGCGATCTCTGTGCGCGGACTCATGGATCATGCAGATCCCGAGCTACGTGCGCGCACGCAGAAGATCATCGACACGTATTGCCAAGTGCACGGACTCGAAGCGCATCGCATGCGACTGCGTGCATCCGGCAACGCCGTGCATGTGGACTACCACCTCATCTTCCCCGACGACATGCGGATGCAGGAAGCACACACTCTTGCAACGCATCTCGAAGACGCCATCCGCGCCGAGATTGGTCAGTCAGCCGAGGTCTTTACACACCTTGAAAGTCACACCCAGCCCGATGGGCATATCTAACGCGATTGCGTATGCGACTATTTGTGCTCACAACATGTGCCTTAGCATCTGTGCTATGTCTCGCTCCACGTAACATCTACGCAGAGGTCTGGCGCGTTGGTCCTACACAGCAGTACAAGGTGCCAAGCGCAGTAGCATCGCTGGTGCAGGATGGTGATGAGGTGTGGATCGACCCAGCTGAATACATCGGTGATGTCGCCATTTGGCGCGCACACCGTTTGAAGCTCTACCGAACGCCAATGGCTGCTGAGGGTTCGTTTGCGATTCTTCGTGCCGATGGGAAGGCAGCGGAAGCGAAAGCGATTTGGGTGATCAAGGGTAATGACTGTATCGTATCGGGTATCGACTTTCGCGAGTGCCGTGTGCCCGATCGTAATGGCGCAGGTATCCGCGTCGAAGGCACGAACATCACGGTATCACGATGCGCGTTTCGGAAGAACC
>JAURNF010000165.1 GCA_030830285.1 Candidatus Kapaibacterium sp. | reverse complement strand
CCGAGCGACATGATGGCCATAAAGAGGACAAGCAACACCGTGTAGGTGACAACGGCAAGGTACTTTGCCGTAACCATCGTCGCCCGTGAGATTGGACGTGTGAGGATCAGTCGGTAGGTTCCAGACGTGGCTTCGCCAGCGAGCACTTCACCAGCGACGAGCGTGATGAGGAACGGCACGTGTACATAGAGCGCGGCGAAGATGATGAACGCCACGGTATAGCCGTTGATCAGATTTCCCTTGAAATCGAACTGCGATCCAAACTGCTGCGTGATGATGTTCAGGTAGTCCTGACCCTCGATGCCGAGAGCGATCACGATTATTGGCACGAGTGCGCCAAGCGCAATGAAGCCGATATAGGTGCGCCATTTTGAGAACACCTTTTCCATTTCGACGCGATAGGCGGTGAGCATCATACTACCTCCTGTGTAAGCGAAATGAAATACTCTTCAAGCGATCGTACAGGTGTCACGGCTGAGAGGGGAATGTTGTGCGATGTGAGAAGTTGAACGACGCCAGCAATCTCGTGTCGTTCGAGCATGATGATGAGCTCACCGTGCGTTACTGACTGGAGGTGATTGCCGACGGATGATTCACGAAGGATTTGTTGCGCGCGAGCAACCTCGGACGTTTCGATCGTGACCTTGAGTCGACCGTTGTTGAGGAGATCTTGGACGGATCCCTCGATCACGGCTTTGCCGCGGTTGATGATCACCATGCGGTTCGCGGTGAGCTCGACTTCTGGGAGAATGTGCGACGACAGGAACACCGTCTTGCGATGATCCTGCGACAGCTCGAGAATGAGGTCGCGAATATCCACCATGCCCTGCGGGTCGAGTCCAGTCGTTGGCTCGTCGAGCACGATGAGGTCTGGGTTGTGCAACAGTGCCTGAGCAATGCCAAGGCGCTGTTTCATCCCGTGTGAAAACGTCTTAACCTTGCTGTCGGTGCGGTGGCCGAGTCCCACGATTCCAAGCACGCGATCGACGCTTGCCTTTGACACATCGGCGCCACTCAAGCGTCCGACCAGCTCGAGGTTCTTACGTGCTGATAGGTAGTTGTAGAAGTCGGGACGCTCAACGATTGCTCCGATACGACGGAGAATGTGGGCACGGTGCGTAGCCAGATCCATTCCGAACACCTTGATGCTTCCAGACGTTGGACGAATCAAGGTCATCAGCATGCGGATCGTTGTACTCTTTCCCGCACCGTTGGGTCCGAGAAAGCCGTAGATGTCGCCCTGTTCGACTGTGAGAGATACCCCGTTTACAGCATTGAAGCTGCCATAGGACTTGTGGAGGTCGCGAATCGCGATCGCAGGAGGATTCATGTTCGTGTAAACACGCCAACGGCGCAAAAGGTTTTCGTTACGGCAGCGCAGTAACAATCTGCTTGAATGCCCGGCCGCGCTCTTCAAAGTTGGCGAACATGTCGAAGGACTTGCACGCTGGTGAAAACAACACCACGTCGTCCGTCGCTGCAAGGTCTGAAGCTGCACGTACGGCCTCGTCGAGCGACTTGGCTTTGACGCAGCGCTTTGTCAGACACCAATGGTTGAAGATGGCTTCTGCCTCTTCACCGACACAGACGATGGCCTTCACATTGGCGGCGACGAGCTCATCGAGCTCGGTGTAGTTGTTGTTATCACCACGTCCACCAGCGATCCACACGATCGGATGATCGAAGCTCGACAATGCGAACCACGCTGCGTTCACATTGGTTGCTTTGGAGTCGTTGATGTAGCGGATGCCACGGTGCGTACGCACGGCTTCTAATCTGTGCTCTACGCCGTTAAAGGACATGAGCGAATCGCGAATGTTCTCGTTGCGCACTTCGAACGCACGAGCCGCGAGTGTTGCCGCCATGGAGTTCGCAGAATTATGCGCTCCTGGCAGACCGAGACGTCGCAAGGCCATGAGGATCTCCTCGTTATGCTGCTGGTCCCGAAGAATGATTTCGTCCCCCCGGACGAATGCTCCTTCGACTTCCTGACGAAGACTGAAGTAGCGTACCATACCCCGAGCTACCGATGCTGCGTTAGCTGCATGTGCATCATCGGCATTCAAAATTACAACGTCATTGGCCTGTTGGTTCGCGACAATTTTCCACTTTGCTTGCACGTACTGTTGAAATGTGCCGTGATACGTGAGATGATCCGGTGTGATGTTGAGGATCATACTCACATGCGGACGAAAGCTCGTGGTGGTATCAAGTTGATACGAGCTGCACTCGGCAACGATGATCGTTGATGGATCGATCGTGCCAACGAGGGAACTGAGTGGTGTTCCGATGTTACCCGCAGCAATGGCTGGCTTGCCTCCGTCACTGAGCACCTTGGCAGTAAGTGCAGTGGTTGTGGTCTTTCCGTTGGTGCCTGTAATGGCAACGATGGGATTGGTCAGAAAGCGACTTGCATACTCGAGCTCACCAATCACTTCAAGTCCGTTCGCAGCAGCTTGCGTGCGAAGTGTGTGCGATGGTGGTACTCCAGGAGAGACGATGATGAGGTCGGCTTCGAGAGCACGTGTGCTATGTCCGCCAAACTCCGATGCAATGCCATGCGACGCTAAGAGCTGCGCGGCGTCGGATGCCTGCCCCGCTGCCTTGGCCTCTGTGACAAATACCTCATGTCCCTGACGATGGGCGAGCTCCGCCGCTGCAAGTCCGCTCTTGGCGGCACCAATCACTGTAATGCGCATGGCGCAAACATACTCAGCTTCGGCGGTCCATCAATTGTCTGCCGAGGCCCTCAAGGAGGTCACGAGCAGGTGATGCGGGCAGCGTATGCAAGTGCGCAAAGGCATCGTTGGTGTACCGCTCAACAAGCGCCGTGGCATCGGCGATGACGTTGTACTCGTTGAGCATGGAAAGCACGGCCGGGACGTCGTCACGTGTGATCACGCCGCCAGCATAGAAGGCATCGAGCAGCTGCGTGTGATGTGCCGGCGCATCAGCGCGCTCACCAACTCGACGTGTGCACTCGAGCATGATCCATGTGCGCTTGCCCTCGAGGATGTCTCCACCGGGCATCTTGCCAAACTGCTCGGATCCCACAATGTCCAATACGTCATCCTGCAGCTGGAAGGCAATGCCGATGTCACGTGCAAACGTGCGAAGCGCATCGACACGACCGTTTGTTGCCCCACCGACATTTGCGCCAATTGCCACTGACATTTCAAGAAGTCGGGCAGTCTTTCGCTCGATCATGCTGAAGTACTCGTCCGGCGTTACATCCCGACGCGTCATGAAGGCGAGGTCGAGCGCTTGTCCGTCGCACACTTCGATAAGGCCAGTCGAGAAGGCATCGATCACATCCAGCGGACGTGGCGCGTGTTGCGCGCTACGCATGAGCAGACGCAGCGCCATGCCCATCATCACGTCGCCCGAGAGGATGGCAACGTTTGCGTCCCACTTCACATGCACGGTGTCACGTCCACGCCGCTTCTCGGAGCTATCCATGATATCGTCGTGCACAAGCGTGAAGTTGTGCAGCAACTCTACCGCGATTGCGGCCGGAAGCGCAGCTTCACGCGTTCCGCCTACGGCCTCGCATGCAAGGAGTGTCATGAGTGGTCGAACCCGCTTGCCCCCTCCATCAAAGAGGTAGTGCACGGGATCGTACAACCATGTGGGCTCGCGAAACTCATCGAGCGCACTGCGCAACGCCTGCTCTACCTCATGCTGGTAAGGGGCGAATGCTTCAGGTGAAATGGCCATCGGTGCAGCGGTGGTCATGCGCGATTGATCAATGGTGAGGTAGTACGAAAGGCATCAAGTGATGCGCACCCTGTCAGAAACATCCACTGACGTAGATGCTGTTCCCAGATGTGGACAAGTTGCACAATTGCGTCGGTTCCGCCACGCGAAAACGCCTCGAGCACGGGACGTGCCGTGCCTACGATATGCGCACCAAGTGCAAGTGCTACCGCACAATGGGTGCCATTGGCGATGCCGCCCGATGCGATGAGCGTCGGCACAACGTCACGACACTGTCGTATGCATTCGGCAGTAGGGATGCCAACATCCCACAAGTGGTCAACCAGTTCTGCATCATCACGACGCATGATTTCAATCCCAGCCCAGGACGTTCCTCCAGCGCCGGCAACGTCGATATGCGTTACGCCTGCCTGCGTCAGACGCTTCGCAACGGCACCTGAGATGCCTGCGCCGACTTCCTTGACAATCACGGTTGTGCGGTTGCTCGCGACGACGCTTGCGATGGCGTCGAGTACACCAAGGAAGGCAGGTTCACCCTCTGGTTGGAGTAACTCCTGCAGTGGATTGAGATGCACGGCAAGAGCTCGCGCCCCAATCATGTCAAGAGCGCGATCGACCATGTCGAGCAGTGATCCATCACGATGCCAGATTGCGAGTTGTGCCGCGCCGAGGTTCGCAATCACGGGAATGCTGGATGACACCTCGCGCACAACACCAAAGCTTGG
>JAURNF010000164.1 GCA_030830285.1 Candidatus Kapaibacterium sp. | reverse complement strand
CGATGTGATCTACGGTCTGGTTGATCCAAAGGTGCGATTCTCATGAACATGAACCACGTCGAGAGTCCACGAACGCTTGCATGGCGCAGACTCAAGAAGAATCGCGGTGCGGTGATCGGCATGATCGTCTTGGCGATCATGATCGTCATGGCGGTATGCGCGCCCCTTGTCACACCGTTCGACCCATCAACGCAGATCCTTGAGTACAGCGTAAAGCCCGCGATGTTTCGTGGCAGCGTTCTCTACAAGAAAAATCCAGTCGACCCAACACGTCCGTCGATCATTGCGGTGTCAACATTTGAGCAGCGCGGCGACAGCGTGTACTATCGCGATCCTGCTGGTGAGCCGTACGTGATCTCTACATCACAGCTTATGAGTACTGACGTTCGCGAGTATCATGGTGAGCCGCTGTTTTTGTTAGGTACCGATCGATTTGGACGCGACATCTATACGCGCCTCATCTACGGTATGCGCGTGTCCTTGAGTGTTGGTCTGATCTCTGAGTCGATCGCTCTAGCTATCGGCATCCTCCTTGGCGCTCTGGCGGGATACTTCCGCGGGTGGGTTGACGACGGCATCATGTGGTTCGTCAACGTGGTGTGGTCCTTCCCTACCATTTTGCTTGTCGTTGCCTTCAGTGTGATTCTTGGCAAGGGATACTGGCAGACGTTTGTTGCCATTGGGATATCATCGTGGGTGGATATCGCGCGTATTGTGCGTGGACAGTTCTTCTCGATCCGTGAGCAGGAGTACGTCGAGGCAACACGTGCACTCGGATTCGGACATGTACGGACGATCTTCCGCCACATGCTGCCAAATGCATCGGGTCCGATCATTGTCCTTGCCACTGCTGGCTTTGCCACAGCGATCATCGCAGAGGCATCGCTGAGCTTCATTGGACTTGGCGTACAGCCGCCGACACCATCGTGGGGACAGATGATTAAGGACGGCTATGGCTACATCGCACTCGGTACCAATTGGGGCATGACGCTGTTCCCAAGTATTGCCATGGCCATCGCGGTGTTGGTTCTCAACGTGTTCGGCGACGGAATCCGCGACGCACTCGATCCAAAGACATCACAACGATGATTGATAAGATCTGTTCATCTGGCAAGTTTCCACCAATCATGGTGCTCTTCGGCGAGGAAGACCTCCTCGTCGAGGAAGATGCCGCGCGCCTCTACGAAGCAGCATGCAAGGGCGATGCCACGGGCATGAATTGCGACGTTCTCGATGGCGAGGGTATGACGCTCGACGCTGTGTTGAGTCTTGCGCGATCATTTCCCATGATGTCAGATCGCCGCGTGATTTGGGTTCGACGTGCCGATAAGCTCACAGCATCGAAGTCGCGTAAGGGCGGCGATACAATGCAGAACTACCTCGACGCGCCCTCTGAAAGCACGTTCTTATTGCTGACTGCCACGTTGGCATCGGCTGCAGGACTTGGTGCAGCACTCACGAAGAATGCCGCCACGGCAAAACGCAAACTGTCATCGCTCAAGTATCCATTCAACGTACTTCTTCCCGACGTGCCATTTGTTGAATATGCACGGATGAAGGAGGGTCAGCTTGGAACGTGGATCACCAAGCGCGCCGCATCGATGGGATTACAGCTTCCGCAGGGGGCAACCGAGCTACTCGTTGCCAAGACAGGCGTTGCGCTCCGCGAGCTCACCATGGAGATCGAGAAGCTGCAGGCCTACATGGGTGACCGGACTGAGGTAACTCTTGACGACGTTCAGGCGATTGTTGGAAGTTCGCGCGAGTTCAATGTATTCGAGTTGCAGCGTGCCATTGGCAGGGCCGAGCCAGCTCGCGCAATGACGATCATCGCCCGGATGCTCAGCGTGGATCGACAAGAGATGTTGATTCTGGCCATGCTTTCGCGCTATTTCATTGCGCTGTACCGTCTGATCGACCTGCGTGGCAGCACTGACAGCTCGGAGATTGCTCGCCAAGCGAAGATCCCTCCATTTGCCGTTGGGGAGCACTTTGATGCGCTAGACCGCATTGGTGCGGCCCGTGTTGAGCGCGGACTTCGAGCCCTGCAAACGGCTGAGGCAACGCTGAAGTCTACGTCTGCCGATCCTCTGGCGGTGCTTCAACGAATGATTGCCGACGTATTCGAGGTTGAGGACAAGCGCTAAGAGGCTATCTTTGCCTCCAATGAATCAACAACCAATTCGCACACCAGTTCAGTGTGCTCAAGAACAACTCGAGGCATACAATGCCAGGGACATCGAGAAGTTTGCCGCAGTCTATGCGGACGATGTCGAGTTGATTGATTTGGCCTCAGGCGAGGTCTTTTGTCGCGGACGCCAAGCGCTGTCTGAGCGCTATGGTGCGATGTTCGAGCGGTGCGTCGAATTGCACTGCACGCTCGTGCATCGAATCGCATGTCCGCCATTTGTGATCGATCAAGAACATGTCAGTGGACAACGCGAGAACGAAATCGTTCATGCTGTTGCCACGTATGAGTGTCGCGACGGAATGATTCAGCGTGCATGGTTCCTACGTGGGAGTATCGACGCATGACGAATCCTATCATCGGCGATCTTCACACGCACACGCTTCGTTCCGACGGTGTCCTATCTCCTATTGAACTCGTTGTCAAGGCAGAGCAAGCCGGACTCTCGGTGTTGGCAATCACTGATCACGACAACATGGATGCGATTCGCATCCTCCGTGAAGAGGGATACAACGGGTCAGTGCAACTCATTGAAGGCATCGAGATCTCATGCTTTGAGGGTGGACGTGAAGTGCACCTGCTCGCATACTACCTTGACGCCGACAATCCAGAAATTCAAGAGTACGAGAAGTTCTTCCGTGCCGACCGCGAGCGTCGTGGTCGAGAGATGGTTGATCGTCTCAACGCCGTGCGCGTTCCAATCACATTTGATGAAGTAGCTGACGTCGCCGGCAAAGCCCCGATTGGACGTCCGCACGTTGCCGATGTACTTGTCAAACGTGGATTCGTCTCGTCGATTCAACAAGCCTTCGACATCTACCTCGACACTGGCAAGCCTGGATACGCTTCGAAGAGTCCGTTCCCCGTTGCCAAAGCCGTCGAGATGGTGCACCGTGCAGGTGGTGTTACATCCATTGCGCACCCTGGTCGACATTACGCCGATCCACATGCGTTTCTGACATTGGTCAACACAGGCGTTGATGGCATTGAGGTGTACCACCCATCACACTGGTATGTGACGCGCGAGTACTACCGTGTGCTCTGTGAGCAGCACAACTTGCTCATCACCGGTGGCTCCGACTATCATGGCACTCGTGAGTACGACGAACGAAATTTCGGTGCCTTCGGCATTACACCAGCACACCTCGATGCCATGCAAACACGTGTGGCTCATGTACGCAAGGAAGCTACCGTATGACGACCTCGGCGGTTCCATCGGCAACACCAGCTCCCGGAAGCGGACAAGGGTGTCGTGTCGGAATTGTTGCCGCACAGTGGCATGCCGACATCGTCGACAACCTGCTCTTGGGTGCGGTTGAAACGCTCCGTGATGCGGGAGTCGCCGCTGACGACATCGTGATCGTTCGGGTTCCGGGTAGCTACGAGATCCCTGTCGCAGTCCGCGTAATGATCGACGCACAACGCGTTGATGCTGTGATCACGCTCGGACTTGTGGTGCGGGGCGAAACAGCCCATTTCGAATACGTCGCATCCCCCGTGGCCCATACACTCATGGACCTCTCGGCCAGCACCGGCGTGCCGTGCTTGTTTGGCGTCCTGACCACCGAAACAATCCAGCAGGCCTGGGATCGCACAGGTGGCGTGCACGGACATAAGGGTCGGGAATCCGCTGCGGGTGCACTTGAGATGATCGCTGTTGTGCGACACCTGCGATCGAACCTACCCTAAACTCAGACCTCATACGTTGGTATCCCGGTCATTGCGTTGTCCACCTATTCAAGCTGACCATGATGCAGTTCTTGCTTGCGAGCATAGTGTTACTGTGTGCTTCGATCACACTCACCGCGCAGTCTATCAACATCACAGGTTGGCGGACGTTATCATCGCTCACTACTGTGCTTGGTGCCGACCGCGCACGTGATGGCGCGATTTGGGCTGTGACATCGGGCGGCGTGATCCGTGTGGACCTTCAATCACGATCAACGACCGAGTACCGCAACGTCAATGCCCTCCAAACGCTCGACTGCACGTCGTTGATCTGCGACCGCAGTAATGGCACCGTCCTTGTCGGACAGCGTGATGGTGCCATTGACATTTGGTCACCATCTGGCACATGGACCCCACTGACGGAGATTCGCCGCGCAACACAATACCCTCGGCGTGCAATCACGGATTTCGAACTCCGAGGCGACACCGTCTTCATTGCAACCGAGTTCGGCATCGTACTCTATCGTCGTTCCAATGGTACATTCATCGAGACAATCGATCGCATTGGCACGTTGCAAGAGAAGACACGCGTATCGGGATTGACCATTCTGAATGACTCCGTGTGGGCAGCAACAGATTCCGGCGTGGTTGTGGCGCCGCTCAATGTTGGCACGCTTCGACTACCATCTGTCTGGAAGCTCTATGGCATGGAGTCAGGATTGGACGCGCGTAAGGTATCGCATATCGCATCGACTGGCACATCTGTCGTTGTTGCTACCGACTATACATGTCTTGAATGGACTGGGTCGCGATTCGAACCTCGCATTGGTTCGACTTCAGCGATCAACGGACTCAGCGTGCGTCCCACATCTGATGCATCACAGATCATGATCAGCACCGCATCTGAACTTCGCAATCTCGCTGGTCCACTCCCGCTCGATGCACCCATCGCACTCACGGGTCACACCCGCGCTGGCGATGCCAACCCTGAACTCCTTGCCTTTGTGCGCGACCGTGCTCTCGGCCGTGTCGATGGAAGCTCTGTCGAACTGCTTGATGTAAACTCACCCATTTCGAATCAGTTTGCCGACATGACAGTTGACGAGTTCGGTGGCGTCTGGGTTGCCACTGATGTTGACCCACCACGTACAGGACAAGGCGTCAGCTATTTCAACGGCACGCGCTGGCAGAACATCACAACCGCAACAACACCAGCACTCCGCAGCAATGCGTGTTACCGCGTATCACGTGTGGCCGATGGTACCGTGTGGATTGGCACGTGGGGTGGAGGGGCACTTCGTTGCACACCAGGACGTGATTCTGTCCGTGTCGAGCGCGTTGATCACACCAACTCGTCACTCGCTGGCATTACAATCGACCCTGCCTACGTCCTCGTATCAGAAGTTGCGCAGGACAGACGTGGTCGCACATGGCTCCTCAACGAGCAAGCAGCTGATCGACTGTTTGCTATTGCTCAAGGTGAGACATGGACATCAGCAACCAATTGTACCGATCCACGGAGCACCATCTTCCGGACGCTTGCCGTGGACAACAACGGCACCGTATGGGCGGGCTCGCCAACAGGAAGTGGCGTTGTGGCGTACAACGATCGAGGCACTGAGTCAACAACAGATGACATCTGTCAGGCCATTCGCTCCAGCAACACACAGTTGCAAGACAATGCCGTATCGGCCATTCGTGTTGATCGGTCTGGTGCTGTCTGGATTGGCACAGCCAAGGGTGTATCGGTGATCTCATCACCCGGAAGTGTAACGACCACGTCCATTCCCTTTGTTCGGCGCATCTCTGCACTCTCATCGGTTGTCGTCAACGACATCGTAGTTGATGCACTCAACTACAAGTGGATCGCCACCACAGGCGGCGTCTTCGTACTCAATGATGACGGCACAGAAGTGCTCGCAACGATCACCAAGGGCTCATCTCCCCTACTTGACGATAACGTGCGGACAATTGCCATTGACGAACAAACAGGCACTGTGTATTTCGGCACCACCAACGGATGCAGTGTCGCGCAGTCGTCGTCGATTCGTCCGGCCGCCGAGTTCCTCATCAAGACCTATCCCCAGCCATTCCGCGCTGGAACCGACGCACAGGTGACCATCGACGGTCTCACGGCGGATGCTGACATTCGCATCATGACTGCCTCGGGATTCCTTGTTGCGGCAATCCAGGCAAGGGGCAAGCAAGCCCTATGGGACGGACGCGACGTCCGCGGCGAACTCGTACCACCCGGCGTCTATCTCGTGAGCGCCTCGAGCGCCACAACCAACACATCTGCTGTTGGTAAAATCGCCGTTACTCGCTAACAGCCTCTCAAAACGACAACGGGCCGCTCAATGAGCGGCCCGTGTCATATACCTGTGTGCGGAAGACGGGACTTGAACCCGTACGCCCTTGCGAGCGCCACCCCCTCAAGATGGTGCGTCTGCCAATTTCGCCACTTCCGCAGAGGGAGAACAAACATACGGAAAGGCTGGAAATCAGCAATGGGGTTACGGGGCTTTGTGGGGAAACCGTCTGTACACCTCATGATCCCGCCGTGCCTGCGAACAAGCGCACCTGCTTGACCGCAGCGAATCCATTGGCAACGGCATTCTCAATGGCAGGTGCGGCATCGTTGTCGGTTCCTGCAAACACGATGCGATCTATAGGTGCAGATGCACGCTGAGCAATGCCGTTGTGCGAACCAACAGTTGGCACAACGATGCCGTGTCCCCAACCCCATGCATGTACCGAGGTAATCGACCCACGTTGCTCATCAGTGAGCCCAGCGGCGTATTCATCAACGACCTTTGCTACACGCTCGGCAAAGGCGCGATCGTCCATGAGCATCCTCCGCTCCGCTATGTCACACGCCATGTAGAGCGACACGACATGCTGCTTCGATGATGATTGCAAGACGATGGGATTTATCACATCGGTGTACGATCTGCCTGGTCGTATGTCCCATGTGTCGTACGCTGTGCTATCCTGTAGCGGACGCGATGATGCGATTTGTATAGTTACGTATGGGGCGTAGGTCATCGCCGCACATGCGTCACGTTGCACGGCTGGCATCTGCGGCATGAGCCGCGGCAGTTGATACTTGGGCGCAGCAACAATTGCATAATCCGCAACGATGCGCACACACGACCCATCATCAGCGATCACTTCAACATGCACTCGCTGAGCGTTGGTTTCAACACGAACAGCTACTCCATGCTGCATGTCATCTGCGTGAAGCTTGGCAAGTCGCTGCGTGAGCGCACTTGTTCCACCAGGGAAACTGTATCGCGAAAAGCCGAATTCACCACCGAGCTCCGACTGATAGAAATTCAGCAGACAGTACGCATTGGTGATTGTCGAAGCAGCACCCATGGATGACCGAGCATAGGCGTTGATCAGTGCATCAGCTGTGCGCGATCCATACCGACGCATGTAATCAGCAGCCGACGTTCCATCGAGCGCTGCGTCGCGTGCCGAGAGCGTGGGTGCCAGCGGATACGATGGTAGTGCATCCCCCATCGCGAGAAGATCGTCGCGGAATCGCTGCATACCCTGTCGATCTCGCTCATCCTTAATGGCAGATCGCAGCGTCGCATCAGACCACAGATTGCGGACAACCTGTCCATCGGCAAGGATCACCTCATCTTCCGGACACACAACCGGCGTGAGATCAGTTGCATGCAGCAACGCATCAAGCTCCGGAGTGCGACTCACGAAATACACGCTACCAAGCGGAACGCTCGCATCACCAATGCGCGTACTCACTGCAGCGCCGCCAGCGCGTGACTCAGCTTCGACAACGATCGTGCTGAACCCAGCGTCGCGTGCCGCGAACGCAGCCGCCAAACCAGACATGCCCCCTCCGATCACAACCACATCACACTGTCGCGTTCGGGAGGGCTCCGGGATACGTGCGCCATCACGCAGGTACTGATGCGCAATGCGATGCGCGGGCGTGCCCGTGCGCGGCTCTGGCATCAACACGTGTGATGCGTGGGAGTCGCTTTGCGTATCCGATTGATTCGCACATGAACTCAACGATGCAGTAAACACTGCACCCGAGCCAAGCGCAAGCGTGTAGAGAAAGGCGCGGCGCGAACTCACAGCTCTTAGCGCACAACCGTCAGTGGAACAACCGTGCGTGCACCGTTCACTGATACGCTACAGATGTATGAGCCAGATGCGAGGCCGTGCACGGGTACACGGATCGTGCCCGGCAGGGCGCGATCGGTGAAGAGGTTCTTGATGAACCGCCCTTCCGTTCCGTACACATCTACTGCGACCAAGCCTGGCACAGGCTGCTGCCATTCAATGGTTGCTTGATCAGTAATTGGATGCGGAGCAACTCGCACATTAACCTGCACGCGACCATCATAGGCGTCGTTGACGCTGGTTGATCGTTGCAAGACGCCAAGTGGCAACACTCGATCTTCGAGAATCGATTCGGTGTCGGTTGGTGTTCCACCAAACCAGTTCTCAAACACGTCGGCATAGACGCGACGGAAATCGTACTGATATCGGACGTCGCCGTTGCTATCGAAGTTGGTTAAGTCTGGCATGTCGCCATACACACCTGCACGCACACCATTGCCGAATACGAATTGCACCGATGATGCACCGTGATCAGTGCCACGGCTACCATTCTCGTATGGACGTCGTCCAAACTCGGAGACGGTCATACCCACAACACGATCAGCAAATCCCTGCGTGAGCGCATCCTGCATGAATGTTCCGATACCTGTGCTGAGCATCTCGAGTAGGTATGGATGCAAGCCGTTAAGGTTTTCGTCCTGCTGCTGCACGTGCGTGTCGAAACCACCGAGATACACGAGGTAGACCTTTGACTTCAAGCCGCCGCTGATCAAACGAGCAACAAGCTTCATCTGCTCAACAAACCCGTTCTTCTCGTAGGCCACTTTGTTCGTGCCCTTATCGAAGGCCTGCTTCACAACCGACGAGTATCGATCTGACTGTTCAGCTACAAGTCGTACGAAGTTGAACTCACGTCCGTAGCGCGTGTCTTCGCTCATTGGCTGCATGTCGGGCGACAGACCTTGTCCAAGCTCAAAGAACTTTTGCGGATCTGTCAGTGCAATACCGATATCGCCCTTCTTACTCTGCAACAACATCGAGAGTGAGCCACCGATCTGCACGGCGATTGGATCTTCGGGCAGCACTTCGGGGAATCCCTGAATCTTGTTCGACCAATACCGTCCGAGCCATCCATCAATCAGACGCTTCTCGGGATCAGACGAGTTAAAGCCAGATAGCCAGATATCGGTCGAGCGGAAGTGCGAGAGATTCGGGTTCTCGTATCCGATACCGTTGACGATTGCAAGGCGACCATCCTCGAACATGCGACGCAGGTTATACGGCGCTTTCGAGTCGAGCGACGGATGCATGTGCACACGTGACAGCACATTGATTGCCTTGTCCTTCGGCACAGCAATCGTCGGACGAATCTTGTAATACTCAGGATCATCGGCAGGAATGATGGTGTTCAAACCATCGTTTCCGCCGAACATCTGAATCACGATCAAGATGCGATCGTCTTCTGCCTGCACACGTTGGTCAAGATCAAACGGTGTGAATGCTTGGAGTGGCACCCCACCGAGAACTTGCGTCCCTACAGCTGCGGCTGTGGTTGTCGAGAGAAAGGTACGACGCTTCATAAAGGTTACCTGTCGATCGGGTTCGTGGTAAGGGGCTTAACAGAGTTGGAAATCTGGAGCTTTCGCGATGGCCTTGAGCAGCTCCTTCACCGCACGTGACGCTGCCGCTGGTTGCATGAGCTTTTCTGCCCATGTGTAGTCGGGCTGACCCTCGAGAAGTGCGTTCTTGTAGTAGGCCAATCGCTCGGCTGATACCGCAACAGGCAAGAGGAACATCGTGACATCTTTCACAAAGGCATCGACGTCTTCATACTGCGGGAATTCTTTGATGAAGGCATTCGCACGCGTCTCAGTCATGGCATCGATCAAAAAGCGCGCGTATTCACGCCGACGCGGATAACTGTTCGTGCTGATCCACGAACGATAACCAGGCCAACCTGCCACCGTTGGCGCGTCGAACATCGTTTGGTCCATGCGCGCAACCCACGTCTGTGGATCGTTATCGTTCACACCGAGCTGACGTTGCAGGGCAACCACAAACTCGACGGGCGTCTTGATCTGAGCACCACGCAGTGAGGCATCAAAGAAGTGCTGACTCGTGAAGAGTTTGAGCAGCATCGGACGAAGACGGAAGTCGTTCGCCTTGAACTCAGCTGCCAGCTCATTGAGGAACGTCGGATCGACATCACCTGCCGAACTATACACGAAGAACAGATATGCCTTGCGCGCGATAAACCGTGCAACAGCATCAGGACGAACACGGAAGATGATCTTGATGAGCTCGAAGACTTCTTCGTTAAGAACTTGGTACTCAGTGTTGTTGTCGTTCGTGCGCGCAGGAATTGTTACGCCCATGAACTCCTTTGCACCCATGTCGTGCTTTGCGGCATCAAACCACGAATTGTAGATCCCCTTTGGTGCGGGCTGATCATTAAATCGCGATGCCTTCCATCCCGTGAGCACCCTCGCGGCCTGTTGCACGTCGCCCTCGGTGTACCAACCGATCCCAGTGGTAAAGAGCTCCATCAACTCACGTGCGTAGTTCTCGTTCGGACGTCCAACTTCGTTGTACGTTCCGCCGAGGTAAAACAGCATGGCATTATCAACGGTCATGTCGAGTGCCATTTTCCGGAAATCACCCAGCCGATCCTTTCGCAGCGACATGTACTGACGGTACAGCATCTGCGGGATCAT
>JAURNF010000163.1 GCA_030830285.1 Candidatus Kapaibacterium sp. | reverse complement strand
TGCGTACAGCAGCGCTGCTCGATCATGGTACCGGCGTCCTGAACGAACAAGGATTCGAGATGCGCGTCCGTGAAGAGTTCGCGCGCGCTGTCGATTACAACCTGCCACTTACGCTGTGCATCGTGCACCTCGATCCGTCACGCGCCTCAGCCGAGCAGCGCGAGCACGCTGTGCTCCACATTCTACGCATGATGAAGCAGCAGCTTCGTGAGTACGATATCCTTGCACGCCTCGATGCCGATCACCTCGCACTTGGTCTGGTTGGATACAAGTCGCAAGAAGCGCATAACTGGACAGAGACGATGCGTCGTGACATCGCGAGCACACCGGTCGATGTCGAAGGCAAGCGTATGTCGTTTACAGTGTCTATCGGTCTGGCGCAGGCCGAGCCGCGCGAGACATGGGACGACCTCATTGCACATGCAAATGCGGCACTCGAGGTTAGCCGTCGCTCAGGCAATCGCGTAACAGTGTTCGCGTAATCAGTCGTTATCTGGTCCAGCCGTCGAGAGGCGCACAATCACCGGACAGTGATCACTGACAGCATCCGCCATTTGCGGCTGTAGGAACGTCCGCGTATTCTCCATACGCTCGGAACCCTTCATCACACGCTCTTGCGCTGATGTCGATACAACCACGTGATCGATCGTTGTCCAGTTGTCATTCTTACAGCTCTTGAGTGCACCTGTAAGAAACTGCATCGACGAGCTCTCTAGCAGCGGTGTTAGCGTTGCATTCTGACGTCGCGATGTGAAATCGTTGAAGTCACCGACGATGATTACATCGCGCTCTTCCCCAGCAGCAATCACGGAGTCTGACCACTTCTTGAGGAGCGCCACCTGCTCGAGGCGAATCTGTCGCGATTCATCGCGCAGTTGATTTGTACTGTCATGTCGCGACGTGCTCTTCAAGTGCACCACCATCATCACCCAGTCGAACGATCCCTTGGTACAGCGCACAACGTAGCCAGGACGCAATCCCTTCCGACCAAGTGTCAGTGCATCGTAGGTACCAAGTGGTGTCACATCGACACCCTTGCGCACAATGATGCCAACATTTTGCTTGATGCCAGCATCTGCGAGGTAGCCTGTATAGCCATCGAGGTAGCGTGTTACACGACGCAGCGCGGCGTCGTTCTCAACTTCCTGTACGCCCATCACATCAACACCAGTGCGTGCGATAACATCCGCGACCAGCAAGCACTCAGAATCGGTCCGTGGCTTCATATCCGACACGCCATCACCAAGCCACTCGATGTTGAACGTCCCGATCGTCACCGTTGTATCGGGTGCACCCTGCGGCGTCTGACACGCCACAACGAACATACAGGCAACCACACCAGCGACTACGAGAGCGTTCTTCATTATCGTCCTGTTAGTACTGCTTTTGCAATGTAACCCGCCACCTTAGGATTCTCCTTGAGACGACGCGTTGAGTACCCGTACCAGTCTTCTCCGAACGGCACGTAGATGCGCATACCATGACCAGCCTTGATCAGCGAATCGCGACGATCCTCGCGCACACCAAGCAACATCTGGAACTCGTATCGCGATGTATCGCAGCCGCGCTCACGTACTTGACGTTCTGCGTCGGCGATGAGCTCTTCATCGTGCGTTGCGATGTGCGTCCGACCCTCAGCTGAGAGCAAGATTCCAAGAAGCTTCTTGTAGTTGGCACGGATCTCATCGGGATCCGTAAACGCGTGCTCAGGCGATTCGACGTAGATGCCCTTACAGAGGCGCACGGATGGCGCGTACTCAAGGAGCGAACGAATGTCCGACTCAGAGCGACGCAGATAGGCTTGGATCACGACACCCACGTTGTTGCGACCATCACGGCGGAGTCGACGGTAGAAGTCAAGCGTGATGTCGGTGTAGGGGGTGTTCTCCATGTCCATGCGGACGAAGATCCCGTGTCGTGCTGCCTCGTCGACAAGCGAGCAGAGATTCTGGTATGCGAACTCATGATCAATGTCAAGTCCGAGCGACGTGAGCTTCACACTCAAGTACGACGACAACTTGTGCTGCTGAATGGCGTCGATCACAGATGCCTGGGTGGCTGTCTCGTGCATTGCGCGCTCACGCGACTCGACGAATTCGCCGAGCACATCAATCGTCGATGTTGCACCCTTTGCCATCAAGTCCTTCGTCACCCGGACGGCATCAACGAGCTGTGGCCCAGCGATATATCGCTGAGCCACGATTCGAACAATACTCTTCGGGATGATGGGAAGACTCGCAACAACGAGGCTATTAAAGAGACTCACGTCGTCAGATCCTTCTGTAGTTATCGAACAATTGCCAGTGGGGCAACGATCATGTGCGAACCAACACGGACACCAATCTGATACGATCCTGATGCCACTGCGTTGAGAGGAAGTTCAAGTGTAGTTGTCCCTTGAAGAAGCGCAACACCAGCACGGAGAACAATCTCACGTCCATCAGTTGATACCAGAACCACTGTTCCATCCTGGTGCGCGTTGGCAGACGTTACATTGAGTCGAACAACAGACGTCGCAGGATTAGGCGAAACGCTTGCGATTGCAAACCCAGCTGCTGCATCCTCTTGAACTGACACTGGTGCATCGCATGAATCAAGGCGAAGTGTCTCGCGAGTAGCAAGCACTTCTTCTGATTGCGCATCAATCACACGGAGCTTGATCGTTGTTCCTGCTGGAACGTTGTTCATGTTCACGTTGCGACTAAAGATCTGCCAGAGTGACGTTTCAATCGTTGACTGTTGGGTTGCCGTGCGCCAGTTTGAACCGTTATCGGTTGAATACTGGATACGGATTGACGGAACAAAGTCGGCACTCCAACGGAACTGGTTCGGCTGGTTCTTACACATCGATCCACCCTCAGCTGGAATCTCAAGTGCGAAGCGGCGAGCGCCGATTGCGAATGGCTGACTTGTCGATGGGACATTTGGTGCGCTCAACGCGCTCACCTTGATACGAGCACTCTCGGTCAACACCTGCGGAACTGTCCATGCAAACGATGTTGCAGATGAAGATTCCTGGAGCACTTCCCATGCCGTGCCGTCTGGAGCAAACTCCAGCTTAACGTTTCCAACGCCCTGACCCTTGGTCCAACGAATCGTGAAGCTTGATCCCTGACCCAAACGCTCTCCGCCCTTCGGTGCGTCAAGCGCAACAGGGATGCTGATGCGATAACTCGCAAGTGATGTGTCATTAACAGCTGGATTCGATGCGTCTTCGGCGCGAACCCAGAACGTCGTCACGCCAAGTGCTGGGACACTCCACAGATACTCGCGATCCGCAGCATTGACATTCGGTGCGAACGTCGTCCATGGTCCACCCTCGGTTGGACCCCATGCGAGATTGATTGCGGAGACGCGAGCTGATGCCCAGCGAATCGTCATCTTTTCGCCAAGGCTGTACGCATCTGTACCGCGCGGCTCTGTGATCGTGATCGTTGGCTTTGTGACCAGTGGCGCACATGAAGCTGCAGCAATCCATCCGCGCATGCGCTCTGCCACACGTGGACCGAATGTAAGTGGGGTGCGGCTTCCGTTCGCAAGGTGACAGTAGCTCATGATTGTGCCCGGCACAACGCGGCGCAACGATGGGTCGCTATAACATCCATCAGTTCCGTCGATGCTCAACTGACATGTGTCAACAGGCGGACTCCAGTAGCAGTTGTGCGTGTGGAAGGCACCGATGTTGTGTCCCATTTCGTGTGCAGCAACAAACACGTCCCACACGAATGCGTTCGAGCGATTCGGATCGCCTGGAATATCGTTGGCATTCAGATACACTGTCGACACGCCATAGCCACCACGATTCTTCTTGTTGCAGAGGCCGTTGAGGAAGGCGATGCCACCAACAAACGAACCACCAACCGGACGGATGAGCGCGTAGAGGTGTGCAACGGTGCGATCAACGTTATTCATCCGACGCGACCAATCGAGAGAGAACTCACTCAGCAGCTCTCCAGGATCGCGGCCATCGTAGAAGTAGCCCGACGGTTCGTCGACTGTGAATTTCTCGAAGTAGCCCATGTAGAGCAATGCGTCGAGCTCTTGCTCATACACTTGCGCCATCGCGGCAACAACCTTGATGAAATACTGTGCAATCTCTTCGTCTGTATCGCCGCGACGCTTCATCACGCTGTCGATGTCTTCACGAAGAACAACGGCAATCTTGAACTCGCGGAGGTAATCTGCCTGCGCACCTTCAGCAAGCTTTGCCTTCGATGGAATCGACATTTGTCGCGCGGCATCATCGGCGTCAATTGGCAGCTGTTCGTTACCGCAGACAAAACGCGAGAGTGGATCAACACCGAACATCACTGCTTCGTCAGCAATCGTATGGAGCGTTGCATCTCCCTGGCGAGCAAGCGAGTAGTCGCGTCCGATCACTGTACGCTGTCCATTTGCCGATTGAATAAAGCCCGTTACGTTTCCATCACTGTAGTGAATCGAAACGTTCGTTGAAGGGTCACCGTTTACCGTACCACGGTACGAAATCACCGGACGCACCTTCATCGCAACCTTGCCCTGCTTGGTGTGCGTGTAGAACTCAGTGTTGGCATCAACAACGCCACGCGTACGCTCGAGAACGAGCGTCGCATTCTCGTTCCACACCAGCGGGAAGTTGGTAAGGGTAATGCGCTGCTCAGCGATGTCGAACACCGACCGTGCTACTGCATGTTGCATCATTACCGGACGGGCGAATCCCGTCTGCTGGACGCTTGTTTGATTCTTCAACGTAACCGGCACAAACATTTGTCGTGCGTCTACGGTACGCTGGGCTGAAAGAGGCGTTGCGACGATCCCTGAGATCATCACGAACACCATGGCAATAAACAGGTTACGTGTCATGGGCCACTCGATGTGAAACGGACGGTAAAGATACACAATGGACGTGACGCAGGAGTTCCCTACAAGGGGGCTACAGGGGCAACGATGTGCGGTCTCGAAGCGCCCGCAAAATGTCGTCGTGGATGGCAGCACGATCCCGAGCGCCATCAATAACAACCATTCGTGCTGGGTCGTCCTTGGCAATGGCTAGGTAGCCTTCGCGTACGCGCTCGAAGAACTCCCTTCCAGCGCGCTCCATTCGATCTGGTTCGCCAGCAGCTGTATCAAATTGCATACGCTGTTGCGCCTGTTCGAAGGCCACATCGATAAAGAACGTCACGCTAGGCATGACCCCTCGGGTGGCAATTCGGTTACAGGATTTGACGCTCTCCATGTCGAGCATGCGACCAAACCCTTGGTACGCCGTGGTGCTGTCCACGTATCGGTCACAAAGGATGACTGTGCCCTGTTCAAGGGCGGGCTCGATCACTTTTTCAACGAGTTGTGTGCGAGCGGCACTAAACAACAGGAGCTCTGCGGTGGGGGTAATGGTCTGCTTTGTGCTGAGAAGGATCTCACGGATCGACTCCGACAACAACGTCGCACCTGGTTCGCGGATCGTCATCACCGTCGAGCCGGATTGTTCAAGCACGTCGCGGAGGAGCACAAGCTGTGTGCTCTTTCCACTTCCATCGATGCCCTCGAACGAGATGAACATTACAAAGCCCCCTGCAATGCCGGCGCAACCATCACCACAATTTCGCCCTTCACGCCGCCGCGTGCGCGAAGTGCTGCAGCTACGTCAGCAGCTGTTCCACGAATGTACTCTTCATGCAGCTTCGAGATCTCACGCGCCACAACAACTTTTCGCTCTGCTCCACCCATGTGCGCAATATCGTCGATCAGCTCCTGCAAACGATAGGGTGATTCGTACATCACAACAGTTCCGTGGTATGCGAGATGCGTCTCGAGGAACTGCGTGCGCCCCTTCTTCTGCGGTGGAAACCCTACGAAGCAAAACACATCTGTCGGCAAGCCCGATGCAGCAATCGCCGTTGTGAGCGCCGAAGCGCCAGGCAGTGCAATCACGCGGCAGCCAGCTTCGATACATGCCTGCACAGCACGATACCCGGGATCGCTGATGCCAGGCATACCTGCATCGCTTACGAGCGCAACCTTCTGTCCTTGTGCAACGCGATGCGCAATCTCCATCGCACGCTCACGCTCGTTATGCTCGTGATAACTCAGAAGCGTCTTGCGCGGCACATCATACTTTTTGAGCAAGGGGCTTGTGTGACGTGTATCCTCACACACGATCACGTCAGCTTCGCGAAGCGTCTTGACAGACCGTAACGTCATGTCCTCGAGGTTTCCAATTGGTGTTGGAACGAGGTACAATGCGCCCGACGTGTTGGGAGCTCCTTGTCGAGATTGTTCAACCTCTGGAGCATCATCGCGCTCTCGTTGACGTGCAAAGAAGTCGCGCAAGAGCGTGCTGCATTCTTCTTCGCAGATTCCTGTGCGAACAGTTGCTTGGTGATTCAACCGTTGATCATCAAGGAGTTCAAACACACTGCGGCATGCACCAGTCTTCGGATCAGCAGCACCATACACAACGGTTGGTATGCGAGCGAGCAGTATCGCACCTGCACACATTGAGCACGGTTCCAGCGTGACGTAGAGCGTGCAGTCATCGAGAAACTTCTCGCCAATCGTGCGCACGGCTTGTTCGATGGCTACGATCTCTGCGTGACGTGTGGGATCGCCCATGCGTTGGATTTCATTCGCACCACGTCCGACGATTTCGTCGCCACGCACAATGACGCAGCCAACAGGTACATCGCCCACACGCCCGGCCTCTTCGGCGAGCACAAGTGCTTCCTGCATGAACTGTTGATGTTTGCGGGCGACTTCCGACACGTTACTTACCCTGACGGGCTTCCTCGTACTGTTGAGTTTTGCCCGGATCGAGGAACCGAAGATCGGCCCATACCTGAGGGTTTGCGACACCCTTGAAGATGTCGGCAATCTCGCCAGACTTCGCATCGAAGTATGCCTGCAGCACAACGCTGCGATTGGAGATCTTCGTGCGCTTGAATGCGGCCATGTCGTTGAGCACTTGTGCGAGCGCTGTGCGTCCTTCTTCCTTGTTCTCGGCGTAGATATCAACGGCTTCGTGATAGTCGAAGAACAACCGGCGCAGTCCCTGATAGCGCATGTCGTTGAGCTCAGTTACGAGTGCCATACGCGTGAACTGACCTGGCTGGTAGACTGTGCTGAACTGGCTTACTCCTTGTGCGTTTCCTGTCTGCGCAATGGAGAGTGCTGCCTTATACATGTCTGCGCCACCGAGGTCATCGTACGTGTCCATGTCGAGACCGATCGCAAGCATCATGTAGAAGTCGAGCACGCTCGTGAACTGATCATAGCGCAATGGCTGATAAACGAGCGTTGGACTATTCGACCACTCGAAGGTCCAGTCTTGATCGAACACGCGCAAGAACCCACCGCCAGTGCCAGGCACATTATTCACCAGACGCTTGGTCACGATTGAGAGTCGAGCCGAGTACATGTTTCCATTGCGACCATTGAGATAGATCGTGATGTCGACAGGAATACGCGGTCCTTCCCAATCCTCGCCTGTATAGCGGTTTGAATTGAGGTAGTTCTTGACGGTTTCAGCCATCAACATCACATCCTGACGTTGGTCAAGCGTGAGTGGCTGCATGTCGACACGTACCGTTGCTTCGAGTTCCTGCGCCGTGGCCGTCACGAACGGCGCACATACTCCCACAAGGAGGGATAGCACGAGGACTAGGATCTGGTGGTTCATGAGGTGTACCATTCAAATACAGTGGTGGACGAATCTACGGAC
>JAURNF010000162.1 GCA_030830285.1 Candidatus Kapaibacterium sp. | reverse complement strand
GACGCCGCGTCAAAACACACAACGTCAATCAACACACGAAGAACCTGCGCATTGATCTCACAGATCTCAGCGCAGGTATCTACACCATCATGCTCACAACATCAACTGGCGCTGATCACATATCAATGGTTGTGGTGCCATGAGAACATTAAAGAGCACGAGACAACGGACACGAATTGGGTGGCACATGCTCAAGTATGTAAATATAATTGCACTGTTTGTGGTCATGTCTGCGATGATGTCTGCTCAGCAGATATCTACTCGAGGCACCGACTTTATGCTGACATTTCTTGAGAATAGCGCGCGCCAAACGCTCTCGATATTCGTCTCCGCGCAGCAGCAAGCAAGTGTAACCGTATCAATTGGCGGCACGGTGCTTTCGCGCGTTACGGTGGCTGCGAATGGCTCTCAGCGAATCGACATCGAAGATCCACGCGCATATCAGGATGAGAGCGATGTGCTCTGTAATGATTGTGCGCTGCGTGTCCAAGCGACAAGCCCCATATCGATATACGCGTTCAACACGACTGACCAGTCGACAGATGCTGCAGTAGTACTTCCCATAGCTGCTCTCGGGAATAGGTACGTCGTTGCGTCGTATCAACACTACGATGTCGACTATCCGCGAGATTGGTCAAGCTTGTTCGCAGTCGTCGGTGTACAGAACAACACTGTGGTTGAGATAACACCAACGGCAGACATCTTTTCTCCAACTGTTGGACGTCGTCGTAAAGGTGTGCCTTTCGAAGTCCGAATGGATGAAGGTGATGTGATTCAGTTCAAGACCATCACGTCTCCCGCAGATCTTACAGGTACGCTTGTGCGCGTAGTGTCTTCGAATAACGACTGCCCAAAGGTTGCCGTCTTCACTGGACACCAGCGTACATCTGTTCCAAGTGTTACGCGCCTTTTTCGGGACCACTTGTACGAGCACCTGCCTCCTGTCTCAACTCTTGGAAAGAGTTACCTCGTTCCGCCTCTTTCTGGATCATCGAAGTACACAATTCGTGTAATAGCAAGCGAAGCAAATACTGACGTTGTAATCGATGGTGTTAGCACGAATCTGGTGACGGCAACATCTTGGACAGAACGTGCTGAGCTCACTGGAGGCCTACATCACACGATTACTTCTTCAAAACCTGTGATGGTGGTTCTATATGCACTGTCGAGTGAGCGGGGATGGTCGCTTGGTGGTGACCTTGGAGATCCATTTATGATCATCATCCCACCATTGCAGCAAAAGATAGAGCAGGCAACGATTTATGCGTTTGTACCAAACGATGTCAATGGATGGGAAGATAACCTCTACATCACCGTCGTTACAGATGCAGCGCAGGTATCCACACTGACATTTAATGGTTATCCGCTTAATGCAATACCATCCTCAATGGCGCGCGTGCTTGGTAACGTCAATGTTGGTAATGGCCAGCGCTGTATATCATTCCGTGTACGTGAAGGAGTGCATAACATTGACGCACAACAAAATGGTGGAATGATTGCAGTCATTCATGGCCTTGCAGAAGCTGACTCATACGGGTTTGTTGCCGGCGCATCCTATGTGAACCTTCGAACAAAGATTCTTACTGCTACGCAACCTGTGTGTCCCGGGCGTCCCATACAGTTCACGGGCTTCAACAGTGACTCGATGAATATCACTTCGTGGACATGGATGTTTCATGATGGTAAGACTGCTGATGGGAAGACAACCAGTCGATCCTATGCACAATCTGGCACGTATGATGTCAAGCTTGTGATGCAGCGCATTGACTGCGGGGCAGATACGGCATATGTAACAGTGCGCATAGCACCAGGCTTTACCACGTCAGCAGGTGCACGTGACACAATTGCGTGTGTTGGCGACGAGACTGAGCTCTATGCATCATCGACGCCAGCATCTCGTTATCGCTACCAATGGAGAGCTCTTGGTGCAGACGGTATTGTTGGCAGCAGGAGCGATTCGCTCCTGCGAGTCAGACACACTAGTCCAGGTCGTTACCGCTATGAAGTGACTGCACTTGATGATGCGGAATGCAGCGCGATTGATACGATCGAGCTTCATATAGTGCCACCACCTGTAATCACACTTGAGCAGCGAGTGACAGTGTGTCAGGGAGAGAATGTGAATGTTCGTGCAGTAGTACGAGACTCGTTTGCCGTTGTGCTCCGATGGGCTGCAGCGAGTAAGGTCGACTCGTCAATGGTCATAGCATGGACCGCTACCTCTGCGTTGGATGTTCGAGCTACGATCCTTGGAGAACACGTCTATACCCTCACTGCGGTCAATTCTGAGGGGTGTACGAGCAGCCAGACTGTGACTGTAAATGTGCTTCCTGGCCCAGCGATTCGCAGAGACAGCTCACAAGTAGTTGTCTCTTGTATCGGAGCAGGCTCTGATCCTGTTGAGATTGGCAAGGGCGTCACAATCGAGGGAGGTACTCCGCCGTACCAGATATTGTGGGAAGAGCAGGGTGGAGGTTCATCGAGTATTGTAGGATCTCGTACGAGTCTCATTACACAAGTCCGTCCTACTCGAACAACAACGTACGTGTTGGTTGTGCGCGACGCAACACCTGGCGCGAGTTGTTCAAGTCGTCTAGAGATTACCGTGGAGCTGCGTCCTACGCCTGATGCAAATGCTGGCCTTGACGCTGTGATATGTGCATGTGATCAAACGAGTCAAGTACGACTCGGTGAAGAGGCGAAATGTGGTACTGCGCCGTACACGTATCAATGGCAGCCAACGCTAGGATTGAGTGGGGTATCGACAACTCGTGCATCCGTCACGGCACGTCCAGCTGTGACGACAACATACGTGCTCACTGTCACAGATGCCACTGGTCGTGCGAATAGTGACACCGTAACCGTTCGTGTTGAGCCATGCCCCGAGGTACGCATTGCAGATGCTAAGCCTCAATGTGGTGGTGATACCGTGTATACTTTATCACCAGTAATCACTGGTGATACTACAGGATACACTTACCGCTGGCAGCCAACGTTGTATCTCGACGATCCAACTGCGAGAAGTCCACGAGCACGAATACCAAATGCCACAGCTAACCATACGTATATACTCACAGTAACAAGTTCGTATGGATGTACATCGTCGGCGCAAGTTCAGCTGCAACATTCGGCTGGTCTTCGTGTTTCCATCGATGCAAGCGCATCGTGTTCAACGGGTGTGATTTGTCGAGGAGAATCCGTGCGACTTCAAGCTCGCGTTATCGGCGGACGAAGTGGCTACAGCTATGCGTGGAGTGCAGGTCCGGGATATACCGCTGGTTGGTCGGCATCGACGCAAGATGTGCTGGTTCAACCACTCTCAAATGTTACGTTTTACGTCTCTGTTACTGATGCGCTTGGCTGTGTGGCATCTGACTCTGTGTCAATCTGCATCGATCCCGTTCCAAATGTGCGTATGGGCACCGATACGTCGATTTGTTTTTCAGACCGTGGTATTGCTCGACTACGACGTGGTGAGCCATCGACCTGTGGCAAAGCGCCATTTGTCTATTCTTGGTCTCCCGCTGCGAATGTTCAGATACCTGATGCTAACAAGCCCTATGAGGCTATTCTTCGGGCGAATGCCACCACAATTTTTACTCTCGCTGTCACGGATGACGGTGGCAAGGGTAATACAACAATAGATACGATTACGGTCGCCGTTCGCGAACCACTACGCATAATCGGCCTCATTGATACGCTTCGCCATTGCATAGGATCGGAAGCACCCGTGATTTCAGCGCAGTTTGCGAATGGTGATGGACCATATGCTGTCACTGTGTTAGATGGAACCTCTGTGATAGCGACACGACAAACAGGGTCTGATGTCGAGGTTGCACTCGATTCGATCGTTACGCAGCCTGGATCATATAAAGTGGTTGTGCGTGCGGTTGATCGCCAAGGCTGTGTCATTGAAGACACAGCTATTGTCATTGTCAACGTTCCTCCAACGGTCGAAATCGTGTATGGTATAGAGCCATGTTTGTGTGATTCGGTAACAATCGCTGCGCGCGTTCAACCGGGAACGGGTGGTTCTGCTGGTGTCGTCTACAAGTGGTCGGAAGTGTCGGAGGACGCGCCACAGGGTACAACAACCCTTCAATCTGATAGCGATCCATCTCAGCGTATTGCTGTCAAATACTCGACTAGATATACAGTTACCGTTACCGATAAAAATGGCTGCGTCGCAACGCACACTGTCCGGATGAATGTACGCCGAGCTGGAAGTGGTACACGCGTGATCATGGATAGCACGAAGGCAGACCCACGCAAGAATGACGTGCCACTTGCAATTCGTATCCAAGTCAAGGGAGATACCGCACTGTGCTTACCGCAAGATGTTCAGTTCTCAGTGAGCTACCGCATGAGTCTCTATGATCCATCTCCAACCATCTCGCCCGGCGTCATTCTTGCAAATGACGTTGCAGATGCTGGTGGAGAATTGTGGAGAACGATTGTGGCACGTGTTCCTATTGTCGGTCGTCCAACCGGAGATTCAACGCTTGCGATGCTTCACGGCAAAGCACTTGTTGGAGCGCCAGGTCATACTGCTTTGAATGTACATGATGTGAAGTTCCTGTATGACTGCGATACCGTGCTTGTTGCCGGAGGCAGCGGAGCACTGATGTTGGACTCGCTATGCATCACCGACGACTCGGTTCGTCGACTTCTCTCATTTGAGTCAATCAGAATCCTAAGCGTGTATCCGAATCCGGTTGCGCATGAGACGTTTGATATTCGCCTGCGTGTGTCGCGCCAGACCACACTCCGTAGTATCATTACAGACGTGACAGGTCGAACCGTTGCAGTGTATCAACACGAGGCAGCTCCGCAGGGAGAGACAACGCTTCGAATTGTATCCCCGCGTGCACCCGGATTATACTCAGTTCACATCGAATCTCAAATTGGCGTTGTAAGTGTGCCAATAACCGTTGTTGGGATGGCGAGGTGAGATAATTACCTCACCACCCGCAACATCGTCGAGCGAACACCTCGTGGCGTTGATACAACCACCGTGTATGCACCAACTGGTAGCGATGCTACGTTGATGGTGCGCGATGCGCTCGTGAGCACCGTGCGACCGTGCATGTCGATGATCGTGGCTGTAGTGAATGCATCGTCTTCGGCAATTGTCAGCGTTGACGATACTGGGTTTGGTGATACTGCGAGTGACGTCGCTGAAGATTCGTCTTCGTCCACGCTCGTTGTACCGTCCATCACCACAACCGTTGCTGCGATCGGCATACCTGTAGGCGTGTGATCCATGCACATGATGCTAACCATTGCGCCTTGCGGGACGAATGTGACGGACGACTCCGATGATGTCATCATACGAGTGTCATCAGTGAGCAGATACGTCGAGATGCCATTGCGTGTCTCGATCCAAAGCGTTGTTTCGGTTGCATCGACAACCTTTCCAACGGCCTTTGATACGCGTGGTCCGTTTGGCAACGCATCACACGTTTGATCAACGAAGACGCGCAACGCAATGCGTGCTTGCTCGTCGACCGTCATGCATACCGTGCGACCCGCCGTTACCTCACTCCAGTCGAGTGGCTGGAGGAGTGTGTCGTATACCGATACGTATACCGAGCGCAAGTAATCCTCAAGACCCTTAGTTGTTTGTACGGCAACCGAGGAGTCGGTTGCAAGTACGACCACACCCTCTACGGAGCCGTAGGCTGGACATCCAACATTGATCGTTGCTGACGTCAATAGTGCTGGGTCAGACGCCGTGTTGTACACACCAAAGAGCGTCTTGCCAATCAGCGAACTGTCGAGCGTGATGGTCTCGCCAGCGCAATTCGAGAAGGCTGTTGCCGAGTTGTACAGAAGCGTTACTACCGCCTGTGGTCCGTCTGCAAACAAGGCAATAGAAGATGCGGTTACACCCTGAATCGTTCCGCCGATGTACGCAATCGTGCAAGGGTCCATAACGACGATCAAGTCTGCGATTGACTGACCCTGACGCAGGCTGTAATAGCCACCAATGGTGTTGCCTGGCTGGACAAGTGAGAGCGGCTGCGGTTCGTTAAGACAGTTCGTTACCAGAGTACCGGCAGGCGACACTACTAACTCGAGTGTTTGTTCCGAACCATCACGTCCGAAGCCCGACACGACAATCGCCGAATCTGTAACTGACGTAACAGTGCCCTGGATGTAGAATGCAAATGAACAGTCATCAAGGATGCT
>JAURNF010000161.1 GCA_030830285.1 Candidatus Kapaibacterium sp. | reverse complement strand
CGATTACTCTGTGATTCAAATGCGCTGCCGTCGCCGTACACATTGCCAGTAACTCGCGTGATGCCTGCAGCACGTACCTTGTCGGCTAGCTCTTCTAAGTCATTCACCGACAACAGCGCATCGCCGTGACCAATGACATAAAGATTGCCTCGCAGTGTGCCGTCGGATCCGAGTGTGCCATCATAACGCACGTCTGTTGTTACAGACGCACCCGCACCGTAGAGTTGGAACACGGATGCAGTTGTGAACAATTTCGTTGTTGACGCTGGAGTCAGGTTGGCAAGGTGATTTCGTTCGTAGATGGATGTGCCACGAGTAATCGACCACACACTCACGCTTGTACGTCCGCTTCGGTATGCGCTCGAGGTGAAGATATTGTCCAACCTCTCGCGGAGTGTGCGCAATGCACGCGCTGAGTCGTACTGCGTGCGAACAGGTGGCGAGAAGCGTTGCTGTGCGGTAGCGTTGGGAAGAGCGCAGATAGCGACGATGCATATCAGCGCAGCGATATTCAAAGGCGTGCGGAACGATGTAGTCTTCATGCTGTTCGCGAAGTTACGAACACCATTGCGGACCATCGTTGCAGATTGATCTGCGCGCTTCGACAACCATTTCAGAACGTGAGCCACGCAACCAGATGTAGCGCTCATCACGCCGAAACCATGTTCGTTGACGTTTGGCATATTGCCATGTACTTCGAAGGAGATGCTCTTGCGCCTCCGGAAGCGAGCATCTACCAGACAACACATCAATGGCTTCCGAGTAGCCGATGGTGCGAAGCATATGAGCATCCGGATCGAGACCACGATCGAGCAGATGTTGTGTTTCCTCGAGAAGACCGCTGTTCCACATATGCGTACAACGAGTGCTAATCAGATTGCGAAGCGTCTCGTCCGGTTGATCAACTGCGAGCCATGTTGTGTGGTACGGCGATGGCGGCTGTGATGTATTCCACGTCTTGGAAATCGGAGTTCCCGTAGTGTAGAAGTACTCAAGTGCACGTTGGATGCGACGTGGATTCATGTCAGCATAGCGTTTTGCAGCAATCGGATCGACCTCTACAAGCTTGTGGTACAAACCGATTCGACCAAGCTCATCCAGCTCTTCCACGACACGACGTCGAACATCTTGAGGCGTTGGGACGACATCTTCAGAAAATCCATCGATCAGTGCCTGGATATAGAGCCCAGAACCTCCAACGATAACGGGCAGTCGATTAGGAGAGATGTCGTCTATTGCCAAGCGCGTGTACCTTGCGTATTCGGCGGCGGAGTACTCCTGCTCTGGATCACGCATCTCAAATCCAACATGCGGAACCTCGGCGTAATCATCTTCGGTGGGGGCTGCTGTTCCGATGCGCATACCCCGCACGGCTTGCCGAGCATCTGCACAAACAATGGTTATCGGCATTGTGCGCGCGAGTTCTAGGGCAAGACCTGACTTTCCTGCTGCCGTTGGGCCAGCAAGCACAACAACATGTCGCATGCTATTGTCCGATTGCTTCATCCCAGCCCGACCTTCCAATGAGTGGGACGAATTTGCAAGGTCCGCGCTCTTCTGCCGTCCATGCCTCTGGTCCTGTACGTGTGACACGATAGAGTGTCTGCTGATCACGAGGGCCTACAGGGACGACGAGTACACCCCCAATAGCAAGCTGACGTGCGAGCGGCTCAGGAACATCGGGAGCTCCCGCTGTGACGATGATACCGTCGTATGGTTCTCCATCGCGATATCCGATCGTACCATCACCGATTCGACAGTTTACGTTGTAACCAAGGCTGGCCAGCAGAGTACGTGCTTTCTGTGAGAGCAGTGGATGTCGCTCGATACTGATCACGTCTGCACCAAGCTGAGCAAGTACTGCAGCTTGGTAGCCGCTACCTGTGCCAATCTCCAGAATGCGCATACTCGGTCTAACCTTTAGCTCCTGTGTCATCAGTGCAACAGTGTATGGCTGAGAAATGGTTTGGCGGTTATCAATTGGAAGCGCAGAGTCTTCGTAGGCACGACCCATCATTGCCTGTGGAACAAACTGCTCACGCGGTATCGCGTTCATAGCAGAAAGGACGCGTTCGTCGTGAATTCCACGTGATCGGAGTACGTCGAGCAGTGCGAGTCGTTGGCGTTCGTATACGGTGGCGGTCTTACTTGGCGTTGATTGACGATTCATGTAGAGGGATTATCCAGCAGAGATTTCAGGTAGGCGGAGTTGAAGAAGCGAGCGTAGTTCGGTAGGATCGATATCGAGCAGCAACTCACCTTGATAGGCAAAGCTAATCGAACCTCGCTCTTCGGAAATGATTACGACCACAACATCGGCTTGTTCTGACAACCCCAGACCCGCGCGATGACGAGTGCCAAGGTTCCGCGTTCCAATGCGTTGTGTGTTGCTCAAGGGGAGCACGCAGCGAGCTGCTACGAGGGTCTGGTTTTCAACAACGACCGCACCGTCATGCAATGGTGAGCGGGGATTGAAGATGGATGACAACAACTCTGACGATACTTGTGCATTGAGGGTAATGCCAGTGTCAACAGTTACGCTGATGTGATCGGCGCGCGAGAACACGATAAGCGCACCGATGTGCTTCGAGGTAAGATCCTGGACCGCTTCAAGGACGTCATCGATCACTTCCGAGCTGCGGGAGCGAACGAACAAGCGGAACAGACGAGATTGTGTAAGGAGCAACAGCACACGACGTAGCTCAGGTTGAAAGAGTACGACGAATGCTATCAACCCGACATCGCCAATGCGTCGTAGCACCCAGTTCATCGTCTTCATGCCGGCAGCATCTGTCACGAAGCTCAATAACAACACGAGAGCAAGAATCAGCAGAATCTGAATCGCGAGCGTATCGCGAAGCGACCTGTAGACGACGTAGAACAGCACGGCGATGAGCACCACATCGAGGATGTCGATGGCGGTGATCGCGAGAAACCCTATGCGGAAGAGTTCATTCATGCGTTAGGGGATTCCTGAGTGGAATGCTCGCGTTGTTGCGCTTCCCGTTCATAGGCGGCAACGATTTCGGCGACGAGACGATGGCGCACGACGTCACTCTTTTCGAACGCGCAAAAGTCGATGCCTTGAATACCAGCAAACAGTTGAGACACGTCTAACAGACCCGATTCATGACGTCGTGGGAGGTCAACTTGCGTCGTATCGCCTGTGACGATGGCCTTGGAGTTACGTCCCAGACGTGTGAGGAACATCTTCATCTGTGTCTTTGTAGCGTTCTGCGCTTCATCGAGAATGATGAAGGAGTTATTCAGCGTGCGTCCGCGCATATATGCCAATGGCACAATCTCGACAATGCGCTTTTCGAGCATGCTCTTCAGTTTGTCGGGACTCACCATGTCGCTCAGTGCGTCGAGCAATGGTCGTAGATATGGATCGACCTTCTCAGAAATATCGCCTGGCAGAAAGCCAAGTGACTCTCCGGCTTCAACGGCAGGACGCGATAGAATGATGCGAGAGACCTCGTTCGCGCGGAGTGCAGCAAGTGCCATTGCTACCGCAAGAAAAGTCTTCCCCGTGCCAGCGGGTCCGACACAGAACACGAGATCATTGGTGCGAACCTTACGGTAGTATTCGAGCTGACGTGGAGTTCGTGCCCGAATCATTTCCTTCTTGCCCCATAAAATCACCGAGTCGAGCTCTTCTTGACTGAGTGAGCTTGGCACCACCGCGCCGGCTCGACCGCCGTCAACAAGGTCGACAATCATCGACACATCAGCTACCTGCAATCGACCTGTACGCTTGAGCGTGTGCATGAGTTCTTGGAAGATCTGCTCGATCTTCTTTACCTCAATCGGCTCACCTCGCAGAACAACAGTATCGCCACGGACGGTAATGGCGGTATCGAACTTATTCTCGATTAGCTGAAGATTTGCCTCATTGGCTCCGAGGAGTTCAATGATATCGATGTCGGTGAGCTTTACCTTCTTTTCAACGATGTGCATGCGTTCGTTGGGGGCCTGGTGAATGAAGAGGGGAAGTTACACAACAAGAAAAAAGGGCCCGAAAGAGGGCCCTTTTATGACGTACACGATTCATTGGCAGAGCGTTAGTTGCCAGCTTCAGACTTCTTAGCACCTGCCGGGGCCGTCGTTGGCGCAGCCGGTGCTTGCTCTGTTGCGGCAGCCGCAGCTGCTTGACGCTTCTTGCGCCAGTAAACACGCTCGGCGCGCTTTTCATCGTCATTCAATGGCGCATTCGCCGGAACCTTGAGCGTCCAACCTGGCTGGATGACGTCTGGGTTCTTGATTTGATCGATGTTGGCTTGCCAAATGCGTGGCCAAAGCATTGGATCAGAGTAGATCTCCGAACGTCCAGCAATGTTCCAGAGACAGTCGCGATTCTCCGCCCATGTGCCCACAACGTAGGCCTTCTCTGGATTCTTTACGTAAAGACGCTGAATGTCGTTGTGCAGCGAAGCGATACGATCGTAGAATTCAGGAAGCACTGCAAGTTGTTCTTGAGCAAGAGCATTGAGGTCGCGATCTGTTGAGCGTACATCACCTTGACGAGCGATGAGTTGCTCTTGGCTAAGACGCTGGAGTTCACGCACACGTCCCTCAATCTGACCAAGACGTTGACGGAAGGCGTTGACATCAGCTTCAGTAGCACCTACCAGAGCATAGATGTCGTCGTTGCACTTCTTCAGTGATGTGACAGCTGAAGCGAGATCGCTCTCTGCCTTCGCAATGTCAGCCTTCACTGCATCGAGCTTCGCTTTGAGCATTGCGTTTTGATCGCTGAATTGCTTAATGCGTGCATCAGCTTCTTTGCACTTGAGCTCTTCGTCTGGCTTGCTCGCTGGTGGAGGCGGATCCTGGGCAAGCGCCGTAGCAAACGAACCAACGAAGAGGGCAATAATCAGAAGGTGTTTCATGGGTATAGTCCTTTCGTTGATTACTTCTTCTTTGGAGTTGGTGTAGCTGGCTCTTCAACGGGAACGGTTGGATCCCAGTTTTGCCACACATTTGGCCACTTTGACTTCTTGTCCTGTACGAATGACAAGCGCTCGTTGCACTTGCGGACTTCGCCCTGACGTGAGCTGAGCTCGTTCTGGATCTTCGAGCGATCGGTTTCCGCCTTTTGAATGTCGGCCGTGAGTTGCTTTTCCTCAGCACGAAGCTGACGAATTTTCGCCAACTGCTCGTCACTGATGTTGCAACACGACGTCATCGTGAGCGCCGTACCGATGGCAGCCAAGGCCAAGGCGACGCTATGTCGTTGCTTCATAGATCCTCCATTAGTAATGCTGAGTCAATATTCAAAGCATCGCGTTGCTATCTATGCCAAGAGAATAGACAACTGCACAATGTTCTTGCAAATATAGGGGTTCGGTTGATTCTGGGGTCAGGTCTGGGGCCCGACTCGCTATCTTTGTGGAGTTGTAACCGCAATTTCATGCCTCCAGGCCGCTATGTCAACCCAACTCGACAAATCGTATAGTCCGTCTGAATCCGAACAGCGATGGTACAAGACCTGGCAAGAACAGGGTGTTTATCGTTCCGCCCCGTCTGAGAAGGACGCGTACTCGATCGTGATGCCCCCACCTAACGTGACAGGAATCCTGCACTTTGGTCACGTGCTCAACAATACGCTTCAGGATATCTACATCCGGTGGGCTCGGCTCCAGGGGAAAGAATCCTGCTGGTTCCCGGGTCTGGACCATGCAGGCATTGCGACGCAGACTAAGGTTGAGCAGGAGTTGAAAAAGGGTGGCACGTCGCGACACGACATCGGCCGTGAGGCATTTGTTGAGAAGACGTGGGAGTGGAAAGAGAAGTATGGCGGGATTATCCTCAATCAGCTTCGGACCATTGGGGTCTCATGCGATTGGGATCGAACACTGTTCACCATGGATCCATCGGCATCTGATGCCGTGCGTGATGTCTTTATTCAGTTGTTCGACGAAGGTTTGATCTACCGTGGCAAGCGCATCATTAACTGGTCGCCAGTGGCACAAAGTGCGTTGAGCGATGAGGAAGTGACGTTCAAACAGGTAAAGGAACACCTCTACACGTTGAGGTATCATCTTGAAGATGGATCTGGTACGCTGCTCGTTGCTACGGTTCGACCTGAAACAATCTTCGCTGACGTCGCTGTTGCGGTCAATCCACGCGACGAACGCTACGCGTCTCTAATCGGTAAACATGTGATTGTTCCGCTTGGTGGACAGCGCGTGCCGATTATCGCAGATGATTATGCAGATCCCGAGTTCGGTACCGGCTGCGTTAAGATCACACCTGCCCATGACCCGAATGACTTCGAGATCGGTTTGCGACATGGCCTGACGATGCCTTCGTGTATCGCGGCAGATGCAACGTTGACAGAGCTTGCGGGTGAGTTTGCGGGTCTGGATCGCTTCGTAGCACGCAAACGCGTGGTCCAAGCACTTGAAGATGCGGAGCTGCTTGAAGCTAAAGATGACTACACGCACAATGTTGGCTTTAGCGAACGTGGTGGAGAGGTGGTCGAACCGTATCTGAGCGATCAATGGTTCGTTCGCATGGAGCCTCTCGCGGCTCCAGCGTTGAAGGCGGTCCAGGACGGCGACATCAAGATTCATCCTGAACATTGGGTGCGTACCTACGAGCACTGGATGTCAAACATCCGTGATTGGTGCATTTCCCGTCAGTTGTGGTGGGGACATCGGATCCCGGTGTACTACACAGAGGATGGACGGTTCACTGCTGCCCAGAACGAGCAACAAGCGCGTGAAAAACTTGGTCTTGATGCATCTGCATCACTTCGTCAGGATCCTGATGTTCTCGACACATGGTTCTCGTCGTGGTTGTGGCCAATGACAACCATGCAGTGGAGGGGACCATTACTGCATACGCAGGATTCTCAGAGCGAGAAGCTGATGCAGTACTACTTGCCGACACAACTGCTGGTGACGGGTCCAGACATCATCTTCTTCTGGGTT
>JAURNF010000160.1 GCA_030830285.1 Candidatus Kapaibacterium sp. | reverse complement strand
TCCTTGAGGAGGCGATCATCGACAAGGTCGATCATAAGCACCTCAATCACGACGTCGACTTCCTCCTGGGCATTATTCCAACGGTCGAGAATCTCTGTGTTGCGTTCTGGGATCAGCTTCGCAACAGGCTTCCAAGCGGCGAGCTGCATCGCATCCGAGTGTACGAGTCTGAACAAAACGTGGCAGACTACTACGGTGAGCCTGTCTCGATTCCACGGTACGAGTTGCACAGTGAGCCACAACGAGAGGGAATTCCTGCATGAAACCATCTACACAGGCCTCACGCCCATCGCTGGTCGATCTCGACGATGAGGAACTCGAACGCCAACTTCTCCGGCAAGGCAATCTGTACCCTACGGTAAGTCGTAGCGGTCATCGCTTGTTCGATGCCAACGGGAATGCTCCGGTAAGCAACGACGAACGCAATGCGATGATCGAGCAGGTTGAGCAGAAGTTTGCAGAGATCTTTGAGATCCTCCGTATCGACCGGAACGACCCAAACAGCACGGACACGCCATTCCGTCTCTCACGGATGTGGATCAACGAGTTGCTTGCTGGACGCTATACACCGCCACCGAAGATTACCGTCTTCCCGAATCGCAAAGACGTTGATGAGCTCGTGATCTCCAAGGGCATCAAGATCATGAGCGTCTGCTCACATCACTGGCAACCAATCTCGGGCACCTGTGCAATTGGATACGTGCCACGTGAGAAAGTGATCGGACTCTCGAAGTTCACACGCATTGTTGAGTGGTTTGGTCGTCGTGGCCAAATTCAAGAGGAATTGGGCGAGCAAATCGCAGACTTCCTGATTGAACTCTTGGATCCAATTGCTCTTGGCGTTGTGATTAACTCAAAGCACTACTGCATGATCGCTCGGGGCGTGGAAGCACACGATTCGAGCACCATGATCACGTCGGTCATGCGCGGAGAGCTGTCAACCAATCAAGCCCTGCGCAACGAATTCCTCCGTCTCATCGGCGAGCAGTAGGTTTGTGGCGTGATTACGCCATTTCATGAACGCGAGCGCTGGGCTAAGGGGCTTCTCGTTATCGGCATAGACGAGGCTGGAAGAGGTGCCCTCGCTGGACCCGTAGCTGCCGCTGCGGTTGTGTTTCCACCGAATGTCCTCCCCGACGGCCTAGACGACTCAAAGAAATTGTCGTCGAAGCAACGTGCCGTTACTGCAGAGGTCATTCGCTCAACGGCACTTGCATGGGCGGTGGCACTGATCCACCATGATCGCATCGACGAGGTCAACATCCTCCAGGCGACATACGATGCCATGCATGCGGCCATCGATGACGTCGCGGGACAACTTGGTCATAGGACTGATATCGAGTTGCTCGTTGATGGCAATCGGTTTCGCCCCCACACGCTGCCATCGACAACCATTGTTGGCGGCGATGGCGTGAGTCCTTCTATCGCAGCTGCCTCAATTCTTGCCAAGACAACCCGTGATCAATGGATGATCGAGTCTGATTCAGCGTTTCCTGCATATGGATTCTCCGTCCATAAGGGGTACGGTACGGCCATCCATCGCGCCGCAATTCGTCAACACGGACCATGTGCAATTCATCGTCAGACGTTTCTGCGATCATTGTTAGGGCAGCCGGCACTGCCTCTTGATCATGCATGAGTCATTGACCATTGTAGATGGGCTAACGATTGCACTATCACTAATTGCAGTCGTTGCTGCTGGTATTTGGGGTGGCCGATCGCAACGGCAGGGGGCAACCAACTACATTCTCGCAGGACGTACGCTTACATTACCTGTGTTCGTTGGATCACTCGTAGCTACATGGTACGGTTCTGTACTCGGGGCAACGGAGTTTGTGATCAACTACGGTATTGTCTTTTTGTTGTGTTTTGGACTGCCGTACTATGTGATCGCATTGATGTACGCTCAGTGGCTTGCCAAACGCATTCGACAATCACAGGCAGTATCGATACCTGACCAGATTCGGATCGTATACGGAGACAACGCTGCACGCATTGTAGCCGTGCTGATGCTTGTCATCACAATACCAGCATCATATCAGTTGAGTCTTGCACTCATCGCGCAGACCTTCACGGGATGGTCACTTGGGTTGTGTCTGTTGCTCTCGTCTGGTCTCGCGTTCATGTATGTCATCAAAGGCGGGCTGCGCTCTGATGCATATGCCAACATCGTGCAGTCTACGATCATGTTTGCCGGATATGGTGCATGTATCGCAGCATGTGTCGTCGTTCTCGGTACACCATTTGAATTGTTGTCAGACACTCCCGCGCCACTGCGGTCTATCCCTGGTCAGTTGGGGTGGACACCGATCATTGTGTGGTTTGTCATTGCATTGCAAACGTTCATTGATCCGAACTTTCACGTCAGGACTGCTGCCGCCGCCGATGCAGGGATCGCACGACGTGGCATCGTTGTGAGCGTTGCACTCTGGATTGTATTTGATGTGCTTCAGCTGCTTGTTGGCCTCTACGCTCTCTCGCACCTTGGAACATCACATGGGGCGCAATCAGGCATCTACCTCGGATTGGAGATTCTTCCATCACTATGGCGCGGACTGTTTCTTGCAGGTATCATCGCTGCAGTTATGTCGGCGCTCGATGGATATGCACTTGTAAGTGGCACGATCATCGGACATGACTTGCGCATGACTCGTGCGGGGGAGCCAAGCGTATTTGCCGTGCGGATGGGCGTATTCATCGCACTCGTCTTTGGCGGAGCAATTGCCTATCTCATACCGAGTGTGATTGACCTGATTTATAATGCTGCATCGATCGCAGTGCCAGCTGTACTCGCCCCCTTGCTGCTGAGCTTCTCACGATATGCATCCTACGTTCGCTCGCGAATTGTGCTGCTAGTATCTCTTCCTGCTGTTGCCAGCATAGGTACGATGATGCTCCGTGGGAGCGGCCTTATAGAGCATGTGCTTGCAGAGCCGATGTTGATCGGTATTCTTGTGTCGTGTTTCATTCTCCTTATTGTGCTGCGCTCTCATGTCCGGAACTCTACCGCGTGATCGGTTCATAACAGCGTCGAACGTGATTTCCATCGTGCGGGGTGTGATGACGCTTCCTGTCGTATGGGCTCTGCTTTCGCATCAACGGACGTTGGCAATTGGTCTATGTCTCGTTGCAGCGGCCACTGACTGGCTCGATGGGTATGTGGCACGTCGAACGGGAACAGTGAGCGAATGGGGGATGATCCTTGATCCAGTCGCTGATAAGATCCTCGTTGGAGCTGTGGTGGTAGTTCTCGTAATGCAGCAGATTCTTCCGTTGTGGTTCGTTGGTTGTGTTGTTGGGCGTGACGTTATCATCCTCATCGGTGCATCCTATGCATCCTCCCGTAACCATGTTGTACTTCCCTCACTCATGAGCGGGAAGCTTGCGGTGTCTGCCATTGCACTGACGGGAGTGGTTAGCTTGGCCATTGGAGGCCCCTCATTTGAGCTGATAATCGTGAGCTGTAGCCTAATGGCCGTATCTTTGTGGCAATACGCAATGAGACTCCATGGGCTTCTTCGATAAATTCAAGCAAAAACTTACTGGTGTGACCGAGGCGCTGTCGTTTGACCGCCTCAAAGAGGGTCTCTCCAAAACACGCGAATCACTTGTTGGTAAGCTCCGGTCCGTCCTGTTCATGGGACGTAAGATCGATGCGCAGCTTCTCAGTGAGATCGAAGAGATTCTGATCACGTCGGACGTGGGCGTAAGCACAACCGAAAAGATCATCGAACGACTCAAGGATCGCGTCCGGACGGACAACATCCAGGATGCCGGACTGATTCTCGATGTGCTGAAAGAAGAAATTGCGTCGATGGTCGCACAATCTCCGTCTGCCCACAATGATGCGACATTCGCGATTGACGAAGCGCAGAAGCCCCATGTCATCATGTTGATTGGCGTCAACGGCGTGGGAAAGACTACGACCATTGGTAAGCTTGCGCACAACTACAAGCGAGCAGGGCGCAGCGTCCTCATTGGAGCAGCTGATACGTTTCGGGCCGCCGCAAATGAGCAGCTCGAAGTCTGGGCTCAAAGAGCTGGAGTTGACATCGTACAGCAACAACACGGCGCAGATCCAGCCGCAGTGGCATATGACACACTTTCTGCTGCTAAGGCACGTGGCACTGACGTCGTAATCATCGACACCGCAGGCCGTTTGCACAACAAACAGGGTCTGATGCAGGAGCTCGAGAAAATCGGTCGCGTGATGAAGAAAATCCATCCAGAAGCCCCTCATGACGTGTTTTTGGCCTTGGATGCAACTACCGGCCAAAACGCGCTGCAGCAGGCAAAGGAGTTCACGAAGGTGGCCCCAATCACTGGGATTGTCCTTACGAAACTCGATGGTACTGCAAAGGGTGGGGCCGTACTGGCAATTACTGATGCAATGCAGATTCCAGTGCGTTATATTGGCGTGGGCGAGCGGATCGACGACCTTCAGGTATTTGATCCAAACGCGTTCGTCGAGGCGATGTTCTCGGATGCTGCCTCTGCCGAACAACCGGGACAGTAGGGGGGGATTCTCCACGATGGGAGCGACACATGGATGCGAATGTGATCGCGGGGCTAACGTACTATGCGACGCTGTGTCTTGGCATAGCTGCGCGGGTATTTCGTCGCCGTTTCGGAATATGGCATCACGTGATGTTTGGATTTTCGTGTGTGACACTAGCCGTAGCAGTGATCCTCGAACCATCACCGATACACGTGCTACCAGCCATTGCGTTGTTGGTGCTACCTGCTACCCGACCTCACGAGTCGCGCGTTCACGATCTCGTTGCGACAGTCGGCGCTATATCCGCCATCTTCCTCATCCTTTGATGACAGCAAGCATATGAACGAGCAACTCCGCCCTCGTTCGCGACGAATGTTCTGGACCGTTCTTGCCCTCACTGGCATATCTGGTGTGTACATCATTATCGTCCTCGTCAATCTGTTTAACGAAGCCAACATGGCCTTCGGTTTGTTTGCATCGCAGAAGCAGGGTATCGAGCAGGAGTTAACAGCGCGAGAGGTGCCATTCAGTGATACGACGCTGTCGGCACGACAAGTCTCAACCATGCTACTCATCGCTGAAGACGTGACAGCTTTACCGTCTGATAACGGTCTGGCAAGCGCAACACGGCGTGTTCTCGTGCAACATCTCAATGCCGCTTCGATGACACTTCGTGAGTACCGATCTGTGCGCTCCCGCATCGGCACCATCATTAACGAGTCACGCACCAGCGCAGCTTCGACCTCACTAGAGCCTCTTGGCACCGCCGCACCACGCTTTATGCGCGTGCGTACCTTCTTTACCAAGCATCTCGATACTGTTGGTTTGACATCGACGCTGTGACGCAACGTCACGTTGTGCTCCTTCGCTGCCTCTACGAGGTATGCGGTTACTACTCATATCTGCCTCCTGTGCGCTCCTGAGTGTTCTACCTGCTGCAGCGCAGTTAGGATTAGGCCTATCGATCTCAATTGAAGATGAGACGATACGTGACGGATGGTATAGCGTTCACATTCGGTACTACACTGCAAGCACAGACGGGACAGCAATTGCAGAAGAGGTGCTGTCGGGTCGCTTCGTCAGCGGACGATGCAGTCTTCTGTGTGGACTTACTACGCAGATACCAGATGTGTTTCTTCAAAGCGCGTCGGCTTCGATCGGTTACAGTATCGAGGGCGAACCAGAGCGCCTTCCACGAATTCGGCCTTCACGCGTGCCATATGCAGAGCATGCACTGCATGCCCACATCGCCGATGCACTCAGCCCGTCCTTTACTGGACTCGTAACCTCAATCAATGAGCTGGCCGGCCCAGTGACTCTCATTGGCGAAGATGGGATCCGTGTGCAGCGGCAGGGATCCACACTCACTATCGGACAGCGACGCGCACCAGCAACCAGGGGCGTCATCCGAGGGAACAACGTATCGCACCAGTTTTCAATCTCACCCGGTGTGACAATCACATCGGCTACTCGTGTCACGTTGCTGCTGCTGAATAGCACGACACATATCGCACTGACTGCCCAGGTCAACCTTACCGACGGCACGATCACCATCGTGGCAGCAGCGCCGTTACTCGAAACAGAGCTCATCTCATGGGAAATCACGGAATAGTCACTCTCCTGCGGCGTAGATGACTACCACGATCCCACTCTACATCTTCACCACAACTCATGGAGTCACCATGCACCATCTACGAGTAATCGTATACCTCATCGGTCTGTTCGCTCTTGTTTGCGGGACAACCCTTGACGGTTGGGCACAGAGCCAAACCGCCGGAACGCTCAACCTTCGCAATACACAGCCTTCAACAATCTCGCTATCACTACCTCAAACGGGAGTGACTGGTTACACGATGCTATTGCCGGCGCAGCAAGGAAGCGCTGGACAGGTCCTTACGGTTTCAACCGTTACGACTGGGCAGTCGACACTCACATGGGCCGATGCCGCTTACTGGGGTCTGGCTGGATCTGCAATCACAAAGGGTGGCACCGCTGCTGGTGAACAGTATCTCGGCACATCAAACGAACAAGACGTCATCATCGCTTCTAATGGAGTTGAGCGACTCCGCATCAATGGTGCTGCCGGTGCACGTCAGGGATTCATCGGACTCGGTACGTCGACACCGAATGCACCTATTGATCTCGGTGCAACAGTTCTCCTCTCGAACTCCGGCACGTCAACTGAATTGCGCTTTGCCGAACCATTTGCATCAGGCACGAACTACACAGCATTTCGGTCACGAGAGCAAACGCAGGACATCACATATACATTGCCTGGAGTAGCACCTGACACCGATGGCATGGTGCTAACAGGATCTCCGACGGGAGACCTTCAATGGCGAAAGCCACTATCCGATGTTCGACGAGGAATCTTCATTCCAGCCGTTGGAGCATTCGTGCATGTCATCCCTGTCGGTACCGACATTACATCAGGGTCGATTCCATTGATCACGATGATGAATCCAGCAGGCACAACCATTGGCCTAAGTATTACTGCGATTGACGACGTCAACGACACCTTCACTGTTGAGACGTCGGTTCCCCTTGGATCAGCAGATCGCATTGCATGGATGCTCGTCCGTCCGAACTAGTCAATGACTGTGGCGCTGCTCATCCTCATTGCTGTTGCGCTCATCCCATGCAGCGTGCGACTGTCTGCACAGGGATTGAGTACGAACCGTGTTGAGTCAACAACAAACGCACCCCTTGTGATTGCTCAACGTGCCCCGGCGGGAATGCCAATTCGCGTTCTCGCCGGCGCAGGCGGTTCTATTCGCACCCTTGAAATCGACGGGATGGGTGGAACCTGGATGCGAGGACCTCTCAGCATCGGACATTACACCGGAGCCGCACCAAGCGAACTCGTTCGAGTTGCAAGCATCCCGACAACGAATGGGAAGGGTCTTGTTATCTCATTAAGTGGTGCGTCAACAAGTAGCGGACTGCTTATTAGTGACATTGGACTGACAGGAACAGAGAATGCTGGCCTGGTCCTTTCTTCTGTTGCGAATGGCACAGGTACCGGTATTCGACTCGGCGGTGGACAGGGGAGTATGCGCCCTACTCTTTCGACAGGAATTGATATCACTGGTGGTGTTGGGATTCGATACAACGCGCTCATTTCTGGCTCAGGTACTGCGATTGAGATAGGTGGCACTCAGCCACCCAGGCGTGGAATGGAAATCGTGGCGGCAGGGAATGAGCATGTTGGCATCATCGCTCACGCGAATACCGAAGGCACAGGTATCATAGGGTCGTCTCGCTCGCTTGCGTATCCGACGGTTGGACCCTACCTGCGAGTTGGAGTTGTCGGGCACTCGGCCTCGAACTCAACAGCTGCAACTGATACGTGCACTGGTCTGCTTGGCATAGGAATTCGTGGCGGCGGAGCGGGCTCAACTACGATCACGATGGGTGTGCATGGAACGGCTGATCTACGAGCAGGTGGCTCAACGGGCATTGGAATAGGCGTTCTGGGACGTGCAATAGCATCTGAACACAGCGGGACACTCACGATAGGCGGACTGTTTCGTACAACGGATCGTGGTCTGGCTATCGTAGCCGATGGCGATGTCTATCTCGGTAGTGCTGACGACGTCCGACCGCCAGGACTGAATCGCACAGCGCTTGCACTCCTGTCAACACATACTACAACGCACACGTTTGATCTCAACGTTTCTGGCGAGCTCTCGCATCGCACAGCCAGGTTGCTTCCAGCACCAGATGAAGATGTCATTGAAGTAGCAGGTACTGTGGTGCAATGCACGGAGTATGCAGCACGCCGAATCCAAGGTGGACTTGGTGCACGGGTAACTGGCCTTTCACCCGTGAACGCCGGTCGCATAGTTCTTCTGTGCAATGTCGGGCAGAATGAAATCACACTCGTGCATGAGGAGTTAGCCGTACCAAACGGTCAACGATTATGGCTACCTGACGCTTTAAACGCTGACATCCGTCCCGGCGCGTGTTCATGGTTCTGGTATGATTCATCGACTCAACGATGGCGTCGCATTCAATGAACTTCGTCAACTCCACGATCTTGTTCGGCACGTTCATCGCAATGTGCATGACGATGAGCGGACAGTTCGCTAGGTACAATCGTGCATGCAGGGTCGTCGATATCGACTCTTGCTCACGCACGATTGTGCTCTCGATTCCCTCATTCTTCCGACCAGGAGATCAGGTCCTCCTGCACCAAGCAATGTCTGCGGATTCAACACTCGTTGGTGTCGCTGAATTCAACACAATTGATACGATCGTTAGCCCGAATGCCTACCTCCGACATCCGTTTACGGGTGTCTATCACGCACGTGAGAATCTTCAGGTCGTTCGAGTAATTGATGCCTCAGAGCTCAGCGGTGATTCAGCCGTGCATGCGATGCCATGGAACGGTGACTTCGGCGGTGTGCTCGCGATCTGTGCACGTGACACACTATACCTCAGCAGAACCTTCAACGCTAGGAATGCTGGTTATCGAAGTCTCAGGCAGGCCAGTAATAGTCGCGACACGATGGAATCGTCAATAGCATTCGTTACAGAGGGTGCGTTGCCGACCCGTAATGGTCATGCACGAAATGGCGGAGGATATGGAGGTTCGCTTGTTTCAAATGGTGGACGTGGTGGTGCAACGACAACCGCGTACACGGTCAGTGATACCATGCTTGTGCATGATCCTCGGCTGATTCCATCAAGTGATACGAGCCGTCTTCGAATCTATCTCGGAAGTGCAGGTGGGACTGGACATCAAAATGACCTCCGCGGGGGAGCTGGGGGTATTGGCGGAGGAGCTATTCTCATGAAGGCACCCGTCATCATCGCCAGTGCAGAGGCAGCACTCGATGTGTCAGGTAGCGATGGTGAGGATGCATATGCCGATGGAGCGGGAGGTGGTGGTAGTGGAGGCTCCATCACACTTCTCACTGATACGGTTGTTGGCTCACTCTGGTGCCACGTATCGGGTGGGATTGGTGGGAGCACGCATGGCACAATCTTTCGTTACGGTCCAGGCGGTGGTGGAGCTGGAGGACTTCTCCAGGTATCGAACATCAATGTTCTTCGAAACCTACGTGTGCAACGGGGAGGTGGAGCTAGCGGTGGCTCACAACTCGATACATCCGATACTCGAACATCGCACGGTGCTCAGCCAGGTACTGAGGGTGTCCTTCGCATAACTCGTTACAACGAGACTGTTGCTCGGCCTGCGTTACCTTCGTGTATGATCGTCGGCACAGATACGGTCATGAACGATCGTCATCACATCGTATTCCGCGCGACCTACGGCACAGTCCGATTGTGGTACCTCGATAGTGTTGCAAGGGCCGGATCGGAGAGATTAGTGCTTCCTGCAGACACGAGCTTTCGCCGTGTGGCGGCTGATATCGAGATAGGCGGTTGTATCACTCGACGATTCATCGACATGCCAGTTATCCCTCTGGCGGGGGACGAGATTCGAGTCGTCGTCGATCAGCTACGGGCAAGGACAGGGGACACAGTTGCGGTGTTCGTCCGGATCGAACGAGTGAATGGACAAGCCTCTCTACGGGGCACGATCTCACTGCGGCTTTACCAGCCAGTTCTTATACCCATTGAACGACGCTATCGGTCAAAACAACAATACACGACAGTTGACATACCGTTCAGTCTTTCTCGGGAGGCTCGTAGCACATTTCGTCGTGTTGAGGCGATTGCAGTGTTGGGCGACTCCGCAGCAATACAACTTGGCATCGATACGGTTATCGTCACACCCTCTTCAACACGTACCCAGCTCGTGCACGGACGGCTCACGCTGAATGATGTGTGCGTAACGGATCGAGCACGATTGTTTGATCCCGCATCGAGCATTCGCATCGAAGGTCGTGCAATCTCGATCCGCGCTGATGATGCAATTGCGACGAACGTTCTTGGTCAAGTTCTTACGCGTTTCCACCGTGGCACGGAAGCCGGCCAGCTCAATGGAATGATACCAGACGGATATCGCGGCTTGTGTTATGTCCTTGCTGTGCGCAGCGGTATCACAACAACACATACTATTCTCATCGACGACTAGCTTACCGAGTCGTGTTGCGCAATATCACAGCAATCACACCGCTTGATGTCCATGTGACAGCTTGATCATCCGGTACAATGCCTGGTCCTATGGACACATTCCCAAGGACCACGTCGAGGTCCCCATCGTTGTCAACGTCAGCAACGTCGGATACAAGCCATCGACCAAGTGAAGCGCCCGATACGCGCCATGAAGTATTCGATGTTGTAAGCACATCCTGATCAAAGCGAACAAGATCGTAGTCGCCTCGATCAAACCGTGGGAAGTAACTAAACGAGAACAGATCGTCCTTACCATCTCCAGAGAAGTCGGCTAACAAAGCACCGTAGGCACCATCTAATCTCTGGAACATTGTCTGCTTCCAACCGCTTGGCGTCTGATCGAAGATGTAGACGCCGTGATATGGCTTATACGGCGGTAGATCATAGTCGCCATTGTCACCAGCCGTGTAGAGAATCTCCATGGCTGGATCAGAATCCGCATTCACGAGGCGGAACGACGACGAGCCACGCGATGGAGGGAATGACAGGATCTCACGCGACGAGAACTTGCCACCGCCCATGTTGGTATACAGAACAATTGACTCTCGAGACTGTGCCATTTGCACAAGAATGTCTGGTCTGCGGTCACCATTCATGTCGTGGATGACCGCTCGTATTGCACCAGGAAGCGGTGAGAGTTGGTGGTACTTCGTACGACCACCGTCGAACACCTCATACCAACCGAACTGACCGATCAGATTACCAAACTCACAAATGAGAAAGTCATCGCGCCCATCTCCATTGAGATCCTCAACGAGAACATGCGTTGGCCTGCGCAATGAGTCAATGAGCGTCTTCGTGGTGCTAGTGCCTGGTGTATCAGCACTCCACGCGATCTCAATAAGCGCTCCTACTGCTGAGTCGTGCGGGAGTAGTTTTCCCATCGACGTAACGTACCATTTGCGCCCGCGCAGTGCTACGTGCGACGGCGGTCCACCAACCGGCACCGTGTTCGTAATCGAACCTTGTGCATGAACAATGTACAGCGCATTTGACAACGCATCACCCAGCAGGATGCTACTAGATGTCGCATCGTACGTAGCAAACGTTGTCATCGGAATCGTGCCAAGCCTTTTCACAGGTACATGTGTGAACACACTTGTGACACCACGCACATTCACCGATGCGGGAGGTTCGAGTGCCGTTGGCGCATTGTCGATGTACCATTGCGCAACCGTGAACCACTCGTCCTCGGTCATCATCGGAGAGGTAGGATACAATGCCTTGAGATCGTGGGGCAGAACATCGTGCTGTGGCAGTGGATCTAGACCCATGTAGCGTCGCATCATCGGGAAGACTTTTGCTACCCACGTTGTCTTGTCGAGATCCTCTGGTGACGGTTGAACGTGACAGCTCTGACAATACGTCTTCGCCAATTGCTTCCCATCAGCAATTGCCTTCTGCGCAAGGCAGTCGTAGGAGGCGATTCCTGCGAAGATCATCATGGCGATCAGAGCAACACGCACATTCATCATGACAGTCCGCACCGGCGGAAGATGGTATCAACATTAGAGAGCATGCGTCGCCCGTCAAAGATCGCGTCAAGCTCCGTAGCAGAGAGAAGGGCTGTGATCTCCTGGTCTTCCGCCAACGTCTGACGTAGTGGAGTCTTCGTCTCCCACGTGCGCATCGCGTTTCGCTGCACCATCCGATAGGCATCCTCGCGCGTGACGTCCTTGCCAATGAGGGCAAGCATGACGCTTTGCGAGAAGGGAAGTCCGTGAGTTAGTTCCAGATTGCGCTGCATCGCGTCGGGATACACGAGAAGGCGATCAATCAGACCTGTCGCCAAGTGCAACATGTAGTCGAGCGCTATCGTCGAGTCAGGACAGATCACACGCTCAACAGAGCTATGCGAGATATCCCGTTCGTGCCAGAGTGCATTGTTTTCAATCGCAGCCATCGAGTTCGAACGCAACAACCGAGCTAGACCGCAGATGCGCTCGCTGAGAATAGGATTGCGCTTGTGCGGCATCGCCGACGAACCCTTCTGACCAGGCGAGAAATACTCTTCAGCCTCACGCACTTCCGTCCGTTGTAGATGTCGAATCTCTGTGCCGATCTTCTCAAGGAATGCTCCAACAAGCGCCAACGTCGTGAGGTATTCGGCATGACGATCACGTTGGATCACTTGCGTGCTCACAGGCGCTGGCCGTAATCCAAGACGTTCGCAAACGTACTCTTCTACCGCAGGTGATAAGTGCTCGAAGGTTCCTACAGCTCCGCTGATCATACCAACGCTCACCGTGTCAATCGCGCGCGTCAGACGTGTGATGCTGCGCTCACACTCCTGGTGCCACAGTGCAAG
>JAURNF010000159.1 GCA_030830285.1 Candidatus Kapaibacterium sp. | reverse complement strand
TCTGTTTCGCTTGGGATAAACGGTGCGAGTGAACGCTCCGCAAGATCTCCGTGTCCAGTTTCACGACGGCTTGTCATGCCGAAACGGCCTGCTTCGCCTGTCGAGAATGGTGGGAAGTTGTAGTGCAGCATGTAGCGAAGCTCATACGTTGGCAACAAGCCATCGATAAGCTGCTTATCCTTCTTCGTTCCGAGTGTGATTGTCGTAAGCGACTGTGTTTCACCACGGGTAAAGAGCGCTGAGCCGTGCGGACGTGGGAGCACGCCTGTTTCAACGGTGATCGGACGAATCTGTGTTGTTGAGCGACCGTCAAGACGGCGACCATCTGTGAGAATCATCTCGCGCATTTCACGCGCTTCAATCTTCTTCACGATGCCCGACAGCATCTTGTCGACCTTCACATCAGCATATGCATCTGGATTTGCAGCAACGACTGCTTGCGCAGCTGCTGTTGCGAGTGTCTTGACTTCACTGCGGAATGCGGTGCGCTGTTCCTTGCTCGACTCAACGCGAATCTGCTTGCGAATCGGATCAACGATTGCGTGTTCGATTGCTTGTACAAGCTCAGCAGGAGGCTCGCTTGACACTACTTCACGCTTCGTGATCGTGAGCATCGACATCAACTCACGCTGAAGTGCGTTGATTTCACGAACCCAATTGTGTGCGAACTCCATCGCAGCAACGAAGTCAGCTTCGCTGATTTCCTTGCTCGATCCTTCCACCATCACAATTGATGAGTCAGAACCAGCGACAACGATTTCGAGATCCGATGCTTCGATTTGTTGGTGCGTAGGATTGATGATGAACTCACCATCGATCCGGCCAACGCGTACTTCCGAGATTGGTCCCTTGAACGGGATGTCGCTGATCATCAGTGCAGCTGATGCACCAATCACTGCGAGCATATCCGGCTCGTTCTCCATGTCGTACGAGTACACCGTGGCAATCACCTGTGTATCGTTACGCCATTCCTTCGGGAAGAGTGGTCGAAGGGGGCGATCCATCAATCGCGAAGAGAGAATCTCCTTCGTTGACGGACGTGCCTCGCGACGGAAGAAACCGCCTGGGATCTTACCCGACGATGCTTGCTTCTCGCGATACTCACACGTGAGTGGAAGGAAGTCGATGTCTGGCTTTGGCTCTGCAGACGCGTTTGCCGCAACCAGCACCATTGTGTCGCCGAAGCGGACCATAACCGAGCCCGCGGAAAGTTTGGCAAAGCGGCCTGTCTCGATGGACAGTTCTTTGCCGTTGATGGTCTTTTTGACCGTATGCATGGGAAACCCTGCAATGAGTGAAACAAGGGCATCATGCCCATTTCACTTCGGCTAGCGGCGAACACCGTGATCTACTATCACTCCTTGACGCAACACAACATTCTTGTGTTCTGGCAAAGAGTGCCACGATGCTGGCATGATGCATGGTGCCAACCGAAGTCAGGAAAACGAACGACGGCGCCCGAAGGCGCCGTCGACCGTAGAATACTTACTTACGAAGTCCGAGTGCTGCGATGATTTCGCGGTACCGGGTGAGCTCGTTCTTCTGCAGGTATGACAGAAGATTCTTGCGCTTTGCAACGAGCATGATCAGACCACGACGTGAGTGGTGGTCCTTCTTGTGCGTCGAGCAGTGTTGTGAAAGAGCTGAGATGTGCTCTGTGAGAAGTGCGATTTGCACTTCTGGCTTACCAGTGTTTGCATCCGATCCGCCGTACTTAGCGACGATTTCGGCTTTGCGTTCCTTGGTGATCATGATGACCTCCGATGTAGAAATTGTTGTTGATACAAACGTGTGTCGTTTCTGTCGATCTCAATCTGCGCTAGCAGATCGTCCACGCTCTCGTAGTTGATCTCATCTCGGAGTCGTGCGTGAAACACAACATCGAGTGATCGACCATACAGGTCTGCGTCGAAGTCGAGGTAGTTTACCTCGAGCGTCGGCACAACATCGTTCGTGAACATCGGGCGTACGCCTACGCTGGCCATGCCAACGACAACGTTTCCATCGATCACAGACGACACAACGTAGATGCCATTTGCAGGAAGCAGTTTATGCTCCGGCACTTGGATGTTCGCCGTTGGGATACCGAGGGTTCGTCCTCGTTTATCACCGTGGCCAACCACACCGCTCACGACATATGATCTGCCGAGTAGTCGATGCGCTTCATCCACGCCACCTGTCTTTAATGCGTTCCGCACTTTCGTGCTACTTACGACCACCCCAGCGCATTCAAGCGGAGGAATGGGAACAACATCAAAGTCGAGTTCGTGTCCGAGCTGTTGCAACAGCTCTTCATTGCCGCCACGATTCTTCCCAAAGGAATGGTCGTGACCAATGAAGAAATGTTGTACGCCGATTTCGTGTACTATGACTGACCGGACAAAGACATCTGCGGGAATAGCTGCAAACTCAAGTGTGAATGGCACCACAACAACCATGTCGATGCCGAGTTCGGCGAACAATTCACACCGTTCATCAATCGTTGTGAGCAACCGAACCGGTTCACGATCTGGCTTTGCGAGCACAATCTGTGGGTGCGGATCAAACGTGACGACGACTGTGCGCTCGTTGTGCTTGCGCGCTGTATCGATCATGCGCTCAACAATTCCTCGGTGTCCGCAATGCACTCCGTCGAACGTCCCAACCGTGAGTGCGGTCTTGCGATCAAATGGGATTGCATCCACTCCGTAGCGAGCAACGATCATGCTATCACTCCCTGTGGAAGTGCTTCGATCACGTCACCAACCGTGCATGCATCATCAACCGTAAATCCACCGCTTCGTGTTCGACGCAACTTGGTAACGTATGCACCACATCCGAGGAGCTCACCGCAATCGCGTGCAATCGAGCGGATGTACGTGCCCTTCGAACACGAGATTGTGCAGCGAACGTATGGCCACGCAACATCAATGTTCGTAATCGTATCGATGCGCACTGTGCGTGTCTTCGGCGTGAACTCTTTGCCTTCACGTGCAAGGTCGTACTGACGTCGACCTTGATGTCGAACAGCGCTGTAGTCGGGAGGCGTTTGCTGAATCGTTCCTTCGAACGACCGCAGTGCATTCACGACCTGCTCATCTGTGCATGGCGTAACATTTGGCGTTTCTGTTATCTCGCCTGCACAATCGTCTGTTGTGGAGCGAGCACCGAAGACAAACTCTACATCATACGTCTTGTCATCGTCTTGCAGAAAGGCAATGTCTTTTGTTGCCTTACCGAAACAGATCACTAGCAATCCTGTTGCGAGTGGATCTAATGTACCGGCATGTCCGACACGCTTAATGCGTGTTCGATTACGAAGCTTTGCAACGCAATCGAACGACGTCCAGTCTTCTTCTTTGTCAATGAGCGCGATCGCACCGTCCATACGAGCTGTTTCCAGCCACTGTTCGATCGATCCGAGTGATGAACGTGTCAACCGTGGTCGATCATTCACCATCACTATCACCGTGTTCCCAGCTACCATCCTTCGGCTTCACGCTATCAAGAATCGCCTCAATGCGATTAGCTCGATCGAGTGAATCATCGATATAGAACTTCAGCTGCGGAACAAACCGCAGTCGCACCGCCTTCGAAATAAAGTGGCGCAGACGGCCGGCTTCGTGCTCTTCGATGTGCGTGAGAACATCAGCTGGTGTGCGTTTGCCACCAAACACACTCAAGTACACACGTGCAAGTTGAAGGTCAGGCGAAAGTCGTACTTCGGTTACCGTAATGAACCCAGCCCCAATCTCTTCCGAGACTGATCTAAGCGGTGTTGCCAGAGCCTTCTGGATTTCACCGGAAACGCGTTCAGTACGAATCGACACGGCTTACGACAACTTCCGTTTGACTTCAATGGTCTTGTAACCCTCGATGATGTCGCCAATCTCAAGGTCGTTGTAGCTCTGAAGTCCAATACCGCATTCATAGCCGGC
>JAURNF010000158.1 GCA_030830285.1 Candidatus Kapaibacterium sp. | reverse complement strand
TCTGGCGGACGACCAAAGCCGAGTGATGTGGTAGCATATTTCCCTGCACTCCTTGACAAGCGTGTGGTCGAGATGCACGTGCAGGTTGATGAAATCTAAGCTGTATGCAATCGGTGTTTTGTTGCTCGCTGCCAGTATGCATGCATACGGGTCGAACGACTCGTTGTATTTGAGCCCCGATGAGTTTCGCTACGCCGACAATCAGCGCTACACGATGTTTGGTGGTACGCCTCGACGCGTTACCGAAATACAACCTGTTCCGACAATTGCGCTTGGTGCTGGGTATGTTGGACTTGGCCTTGCGCTTCATTACCACCAGAAGAATGCATGGTGGCCTTCCGGCGACAGCGCGAAGTTTCGATTCAAAGAAGATCTTGAGTATGCACGTGGTCTTGATAAGGCAGGACACGTATACTCGAGTTACATCACGGCAACATTCACCGGTGATGTCCTCATGGAGTCGGGCTTTGATCGCCGCACTGCTACGTGGATCGGTGGGGCAACTGGACTAGCGTATACGCTGTATGTGGAAGTAATGGATGGTTTTGCTCGAGAGTGGGGATTCTCTCCATCAGATGCTATCGCAGATGTTGTCGGTTCGAGTTTCTATGTTGCGCAGGAGTACGTTCCGTATCTCCAGAACTTTACGCCACGGTGGAGTTACGTGCCAGCGGCTTGGGTTGGTGATCCAACAAGTAACAATCGACAAAAGACAATCATAGATGATTACAACAGCACAACATTCTGGCTGGCGTGCAATGTGAACAACATGCTTCCAGCATCCGCTGATGAGTACTGGCCAGATTGGATGATGCTCTCACTTGGGTATGGCATCCGTAATTATGATGTGGTTGATGCATCAGGACGCCAAGTTGGGGCAACGCCACGCTTCCTCATCGGAATCGACTATGACTGGGTAAAGATTATTCCACCATCGTCGGTTGGCGTGCTCAACTATCTCCGTCAGGCACTGAATTACGTTCGACTGCCTGGTCCAACGCTCGAGATCGGCGATGATGGGGTAAAGGTTGGCGTACTGTATCCATTCGCTATCGTGGTGCCGATCTGAGCGATTCTACATCATCCTCGTTGCCGCTCATCAGCATTGTTGTTCCGACCCTGCAGGAAGAGAAACTGCTTGAGCAGACACTGACAATGTTCGACCGTACGTGGCGTGAACGCGTCGGGGCTGAACTCATCGTGAGTGATGGTGGCAGCACGGATGCGACTATTTCAATAGCCGAAGCATACGCAAACGCCGTCACCGTGCACGACGGAAGTACGCGTCAGACAATTGCCGGTGGCAGAAATGCCGGGGCACGACTCGCGAAGGGCGATGTGATCGTATTTATCAATGGCGATACAGTCCCAGCAGATCTTGATCGTTTCACGTCATGCGTTGTGGCCTTTGCACGACGGCAGGGCAGGTATGCGCGTGCGTCTGCGCTCGCCTGTCCGGTTCGCTTTCGCCGTGGTGAGGAGCGCCTACCCGACATACTGTTCCATACGTTCTACAACACCTACGTTCATCTGCTCAGCATCCTTCGTATCGGCGCAGGCCGCGGAGAATGCCAGGTCGTTCGACGTGACGTGTTTGAGCGTGTTGGAGGGTATCGAGCTGAACTTGTGGCTGGAGAAGACTTCGATCTCTTCGCACGAATCGGCGTACGCGCACGTGTTCGCTTTGCACCAGAATTGCTCGTTCTCGAGTCGCCCAGACGGTTCCGCAAGTTTGGGTATTTTCGTGTATTGTTCGCATGGACAATTAATGCTTTGAGCGTGCTGATCCGCGGACGTTCCTCGTCTGACGAGTGGGAGCCAGTGCGCTAACGTTTTCATTCTCCGACCCATCATGGATTACAAGAGCGCCGGTGTAGATATCGAGGCTGGTGAAGCACTCGTTGATTCGATCAAACCATACGTGAAGGCAACTCGAACACCAGGTGTTCTGAGCGAGATCGGTCTGTTTGGTGGGTTCTTCGATGCACGCTTTCCGGATCATGCTCATCCAGTGCTTGTCGCAAGCACAGATGGTGTCGGAACAAAGCTCAAGGTTGCTGTTGATGCCGGAGTGCACGACACTGTGGGGCAGTGCCTGGTCAATCATTGCGTGAACGACATCCTTGCCTGTGGAGCTCGTCCATTGTTTTTCCTCGACTACTTTGCAACAGGTCGCTTGGAACAAGGCGTTGCACACGACGTTATCAAGGGCATCGCAATCGCGTGCCGTGAGAATGGCTGTGCATTGCTTGGTGGCGAAACAGCAGAGATGCCTGCATTGTATGCTGATGGCGACTACGATATGGCTGGCACCATCGTTGGCGTCGTTGATAAAGCGAAGATCCTCAATGGAAGTCGCGTCGCAATCGGTGATGTACTCATTGGTCTCCCATCGAACGGCTTGCACACAAACGGCTATTCGCTTGCCCGCGCCGCACTGTTCCCGAAGTATACTGTGAATGATCATCTGCCAGAACTCGGATGTACAGTCGGTGAGGCATTGTTGCGTGTTCATCGATCGTACCTCCACATCGTTGC
>JAURNF010000157.1 GCA_030830285.1 Candidatus Kapaibacterium sp. | reverse complement strand
TCGAGCGCAACTTCCTTCGGACGCGATGGTGTTCGTTTGCCGAGGAGCAATGATGGACGGAGAATGGTAACGGATGGATAGCCAAGCGTTGCGAGCTCGCACTCCATGTCGCCTTTGACACGACTGTAAAAGATGCGCGATGATGCATCAGCGCCAACTGCACTGATCACGATGACGTGCTTCGCACCACGTGCACGCATGTCGCGCGCATGACGGATCACAAGGTAATGATCAACGTCACGAAATGCTTGCTGACTCCCCGCTTGCTTGATGGTTGTGCCAAGACAACACATGACGACGTCAGGTACGATCGATGCGTCAAGCTCATGTGCAAGATCATTGCGCGTTGGAAGCACAAGCGTATCGTTGGGGTGCGCTGCGCGCAACTGCGCAACAAGGGCTCGGCCGACAAGACCTGTGGAGCCGAGCACGAGAATTGTCATGATGTAGCTCGCTGTGATTCGCCACGCTTGTGATGTACGATGGCTGCAAACGGTTCGATGTTCTGCGCGATAAAGGAATGCGGATACTGCTCTACACCCCTAAACCCTAACACGATGTCACGTCCATCCGATGGGATGTAGGCCTCGCCAAACAACCAGTCCCATACACTCAACGTGATGCCGTAGTTCACGCCATTCTTCCCTGCTGGAAGATCATGCGCGTGATGCCAGATGTGCATTTGCGGCGAGTTAAGAATGTACTTCAGCGGACCCATCGGGACGTTGATGTTGGCGTGATTGAGATGTCCAATCAACGTTGTGAAGATGTGTAATGCGAAGAAGTCAGTTGCACCAAATCCAAAGAACGCGAGCGGCACATAGAGCACAGCGTTGTAAACCACGTTCTCCATCCAGTGATATCGCATATGCGCAGCAAATCCCATTTGCTCGACGCTATGATGGAGTTTGTGAAACTCCCACAAGCGCGGTGATGCGTGCAACCATCGATGCACGTTCCACTTGATGAAGTCCACAACCACAAACATGATGGCGAACTGCGCCCACGTTGGTAACTGCGAAACATCAATCCAAGCGAAGTTGGCAATGCCCGTGATGGCCGTTACACCCGAGCGCAACGCATACGTAACAACATCACTCACCGCACCGTAGCCGAGTGCGGTAAACAGGAAAAAGTTGAACATCATCCACCAGACATCAAGCCAGAAATCCTTGCGGAGCGGCGCTTGCCCCTTGCGCCATGGCACAATGATCTCCAGCACCCACACTACTAGCGATACACCGATGATCCAGTAGAAGAAGTTGTCCCACCCTGGATGCGTAATCTGATGTCCGAGATACGTGAAGTATCCGGCAAGACTCGATACGAACATGGTCCAGAGATTTTCCATACGGCGAAACTACAATACCCGTTGTATGTTGAAGCGTGACAATGTTCCGCTCACCATCATTGTTCTGCTGGCTCCTGCTTCTACTCCTGCCCGCATGGTCAGCTGCGCAGACTGTCGAACCATTCGCCGTGCGGTTGAGTTCCCCAACACGGATGTCGGCGCGACTCATTGTTGCGCCCCCAAAGGGCTCCCCACTCCGTCCAATGGCTTCCGATGTGACAATCTGGGAACAAGGATCGCCTGTGTCCAACCTCGTCGTGTCGTGTCCAACGAGCAACGTACCACGCACAGCATCCATCGTATTGAGCTTCGACATCTCGGGATCGATGGATCGCGATATTCCTCCGCAGGTTATGGGGCTAGCACGCGAATTCGGCATTGCGTTCAGTTCACTGGTGGATTTGCCTCCATCATCGATGGCGTTTCATCGGTGCGATAATGTACCCCAAGTGGTGAGCGACTTCACAACGAATCGCGCACGTCTTCAATCGCTGATCTCGGTGCAACAAGCACGCGGTGGCAACGACTTTGTGGAACACCTTCTCAACCCAACTGCAGGCGCACTCCCACTTGCAGCACGCGGAACAGCCGAGCGCTCATGTGTGCTTGTCACGGATGCATTTTGGGATGCACTCCCCGACGATGCACTCGCGCAAGCGATTGATCTCTGCACACGAGAGCGTATACGCTTCTTTGTGGTGGTCCTCACCGAGCGCGATCGCTCCGAGACGGGCATCGTCCAGTCATTCCGCGCACTTACGCAAGCAACAGGTGGCGCAGTGTTCGAGGGTGTTGTGACGTCGGACCTTGCACGATCTACGGCATCGGCTATTCAGTCGGCAGTCGATGGCTATGAGCCATGTGAACTCAGCTGGGATGCCAATCCAGTATGCGCTCAGCCAATCCAACGTACACTAACGTTTGGTGTTCGCGGGTTTGATACAACGAGCATCGATGTGCCAGCTCAGATGTTCCCACAGCGCGAGCTTCGTGTGGCTCCCACCACTGTGCGCTTTGCATCGCTGGTGGCTGGTGCAACTGCTACCGACTCGGTGGTTGTCCATGCGGTGCGCGGTAGAGCGAATGTTCGATCGATTGTCTGTACTGATCCATCGTTTGCTGTACAGCCACAGGCGTTTTCGATCAGCGAAGGCGATTCAGTCTTCTGTCGCATTACCTATACGTCGGACGGACGTGCGAATGTTGGTGCAACTGTGCAGATAGCGGAAGATGCATGCATGTGGTCGATGCCAATGTTGCGCGTATCCCGATCGTCGAGCGTTGGTGCCGATGGCATCATACTTGTCGAACCAAATGGACGTGAAGAGTTCCTCGCGGGATCAGACACAACAATCATTTGGAAGATTGCCGATACGACACGACGCGTGAGTGTCGATGTGTCGCTCGATAGCGGTGCAACGTGGACAACGCTCTCAGATTCAGCAACTGGCACGCAGCAGCGCTGGTCAGTCCCACGCGTTGAAAGCGATCGGTGCATTGCACGTGTACGTATGCAGGTATCGCGCGATGCTGACTCAACGCTCCTGATTCCGTTCGATGTTTCTGCAGTTGATATCACAGAGGTTGGATCGCTCGCAGTAGGAACGGTGCATGGCTATCTGATGCGTACGTCGTCGATGTATGCAGCGCAGACGTTGGTGAAGGCACACACCGATACGATCACGGATGTGGTCGTCGATCATCGGCGCACGCAGTACATGCTCTCGGGCTCAGTCGATGGACGTGTGAAGATGCATACCAACGAACTCATGACGATGAGTGTTGATCATGGAGCACCGGTGCGTGCAGTTGACTTCAGCACTTCCGCAGGTACGTCGTATTCGGCAGGTGATGATGGACGGATTCTCGAATGGACGGGATCAACAACGCCGCGCGTGGTAACATCGCTGGGTGTAGCTGTTACAGCAATGCGCTGTGGTGGATCCGACACCTTGTATGTATGCACTGCCGATCGAACGATTCGCTGTCTGCGCGCAACAGATGGCTCGGTTCTCTGGGCTCGTAATCCGGCCGTCCTCCCCGTCGCAACACTCGATCTGTTGTGGTCAGAACCACAGTACATCGCCGTTGCGTTGCATGGCGGTGGTGTTGCTGTGCTTGATCACACGGGTACAACAGTTGCTGGACCGTTCCTTGATGCATCGTTGCCGACAACGCCGCGTGATGTTGCATTCCTCTCGCTGAGTTTGCCCGAAGCACGCGTGGTAGTGGTTGGTGAAGATGGTGATGCGTACGAGGTTGCGATCGATGCAGCAACAGTGCAACCAATTGCAGCGAATGGAGTGTCCGTGCGGTGCATCGATGCTCGCCAAGGCAGCGCCATGGGTATGCGTGGTGGAGTGAGAACAGGCGCGAATGGTGCTGCCCCGGTTACCTCAACGATGGCCGATGAGCTCAGCAATGTATCTGCTGCAATGCTGACGCGCGATGGTAAGCGTGCAGTAACACTCACTGAGGGCGGCTATCTGTTTCTGTGGGATGTTGCAGCCGTGCGCCCAATCTCGGCGATGAAGCTAGAGCTGCGTCCGCGCGAATCACCAACGTTAACGCAGCCAGTGCTGAGTCCACGCGGACTCTTCCTTGCAACAAATCCATCGTCGTCAACGATTGCGTGTTACGATCTCTCTGCAATGTCGCCAACACCAGTTACAACGACGATTGCCGACGAGATTACAGTGATGCAGTTCGATCCAAGCAACGATGCGCAGCTCGCCGTTGCCGGGACACTTGGCATCTCGTTGCTTGATGCCCCTACTCTCTTAGCGAATGACTTTCTTCCATCAAACACGTTAACGTATACCAGCATTGCATGGAACCCTACTGGCTCTGCGATCGCCGTTATCGAGGATGAGCAGTTCTTCCGGATCATCGACCTCGTGTCTGGTATGCGAACAGCGCGATACGGTGCATTAGGTGCTGGTGAACTCAAGAGTTTGGCATGGACGAGTGACGCATCGAAGGTCGTTGTGAGCTGTCACGTTCTCAATCTGTTGTACGACGGTACATCAGGCAACTTTATCTCACAGGGATTCTCCCGCGGCGTCCCCCGCGAAGTCTCGGTTTCGCCGCTCGGTGATCAATTTGCCGTGGTATACGAGAACACCCCAGATCCGTTGGATGTGTTCGACATCGCAACAATGGAGTTCATCGCATCCTACGGTCGTGACCTGGGAAATGGCTATGCACCTCGTGATGGACGGTACGCTCAGACAACACAGCAGCACATCACTGGTTCAACTGGTCTCGGATTGGCAATCATTCGCAATCTTTCTTCGGGAGGACAGCGCCCAACGATTGATGTGTCAGATACGCTGTTTTCGATTGTGTGGCCTCGGCTAACAACCCGCGATGTGGATATGCAACGCGTGCGCGTGGTAGCACGGCGCGACTCAACGGTGGTTGATGTGATTCGCAATGCAACGCGCTTTGCACTCAACGCCGACTCACTCGTGATCGTGGGACCGAATGCAGATGAGTTTCGCATCGTTGTGCAGGATGTACCCGGCACTGTACCAGCACAAAGCATCGGTCGAGGCGAAGTGTCGTTTACACCACGTGCGCGTGGCATACGCACTGCACAGTGTCGCATCTTCATCGGCAGAGACACAGCAGTCATCAATCTCCGTGGCGAGGGCATTGAGCCATCACTTGCAGTTACAACGCCTTCCATCGATATGGGTGTGCGACTCATTGGAAGCTCATATGATTCCTCAGTAGTCGTGGTGCGCAACATCACCGACGCTCCAGTACGTATCTCATCGATGTGTCTTGTCGATAATCCCATCATGCCGTATCGTCTGCTCGAACCTACCGAGCAGCTCTGCGCAGCACCACGCGTACTTCCCGCCTTCGATAGCATTGTAGTGTCGCTACGGTTTACACCCAACGCCATTGGTCGCACCTCGACGTATCTCGAGATCACCACGGATGACGGACTTGATCCGTATGTGATCAACGTAACCGGCACGGGATTGGGTCCGACCGTTGCCGTGCGCAGCGATAGCGGCTATCCAGGTGATCGACGTCCGATCACACTCGTGATGCGTGGTGCCAGTGGATTCGTTGGTGGTAATTCGCTCGGCTATGCTGCACGACTGCGGTATGATCGCTCCGTTGTTGTACCCGATGCGCGTACAACAGAAGCCGATGGAACACTTGCACTGCGTGGCACATGGACTGGCGCTGATAGCATCATCACGCAGGTGCCCGCTACCATCACACTCGGTCGTGCAGATTCTTCAACGATCTCGCTAACGTCCTTTGTCTGGCTTGATGATGGCGGCGACACCCTTGATCGCGACGTATTGCTCGAGCCCGGGAAGTATCGTGTGCTGGGTATATGCACAACGGATCGCCAACGGTTGTTTGATCCCAACGCACCGTCACTCACATTGATACGTCGAGCAAGCGGCATTGATGTTGACATTCCGAGCAGCATGCACGATGATCTTCAGGTTGACGTGCTGACACTCGACGGACGTTGTGTTGTCTCACAACGACAACGAGGTCAAGAGCAACGCACACGCGTTACACTTGACCTCGTTGGAATTGCTCATGGTGTGTACGTTGTACGCGTGGTAACTCCAACGCGTACACGTTCACAGCTTACTTGGTGGTAGGATAGCCCGCCGCATTCCAGGCGTTGATACCACCTGCCATGTTGATGACGTTCTTGTAGCCCTTCTGTACCATCATGCTTGCGGCACGTGAGCTACGTCCGCCGACAGCACAATACACAACTATTGTTGCGTTCTTATCGATCGATGCAATCTTCTGCTCGAAGTCACTCGACTGAATATCCGCGTGCTTCGCATTCTTGAGGTGTCCGCCATTCCATTCACCCGGCGTGCGCACGTCGAGAACTACAACCTTCGCATTCTTCTCGATCATCGTCTTTGCTTCTTCAACCGTGACCGACTTCGCGGTTTGTCCGCAGGCAGTCATTGAAAGGCTTACAAACGCGAGTGCTGCGATCGTAATCGTGTTGATGAGTGTTCGCATTACTTGGCTCCTTCCATATCTGCTACTGCGCGGTTGACCGATGTCCATGGTCCACCGTTGATTGCCGTAAAACCCTTCGATGTTGCAACGCTCGTTGCAGATCCACTTCGTGCACCCGATGCACAACAGAACACAAACGATGCCGACTTCGGCTGCTTTGCAAGCCAGCCTTCGATTTCTGGCAACGGAATATTCTTCGAGCCCGCAACGTGTCCGCCACGGTACTCCATTGGTGAACGAACGTCGATAATCACAGCGCCAGCACGAAGTGCTTCGCCGATACCTTCTGTTGAGCCGCCACCCATGAGGTTGCGAAGGATGTTGAGCATGGTTGAATTCAATAGGAATGAAACATGTGACACGGAACGTCACAAACCTAGCACTCCACCATGCTGCTCAACAGGACTTTTGTCACATAAGCGTGTGAGTTAGAACGTCACGCGCAGCGTCGCAAACACATTCCGCGGTTCGGCTGGGATGATGCCTGGTCCAGGATAGGCTCCTGTGCGACGCGTGAAGAAGCTGTTGCCAAACAGGTTATTGCACGATACATCGATTGAGTACCGGTCGTAGGTATAGCCCAGCGTGAGATCTGCCACTGTGTAGGCAGGAATCTTCCCAGCAGTAGCGTTGGCACTTGAGAGCGTGTTCTTCGCATCGGTGAATTGCTCAGTGGTATGCGACACTAAGAATGAACCGCGCAATCCTTTATACGTCGCTTGGAGTCCGGTACGAATGATTGCCGACGGAGCATACTCGACATGCTTGCCATTGATCGAGGTGTCAGATGGTGTATCGTAGCGACTATCGAGCATCGTGCCATTGAAGATCACGTGGACATCGACAGCATTAGCCGACTCCGTGAAGAGTCGCGTCACCGAGAGATCCGCAAGTGCTTCAACACCACGCGAGTATGCATCAGCGACATTTGTGCGCACGCGCACAGATGTGCCATTGATGTTCTGTACAATCTCACCCGTCTTGCCATTGTATCGAATCATGAAACCCATCACATCCCATGACAAGATCGAGGTAATCTTTCCGCGCACTCCTGCTTCGAGGGTATAGCCAGATTCGTCCTTGATGTTTGCATCGACGGCATAGTTCGGAATCGTAACGCGCAGGTCACTGAACCAAATCGCACGATAGTTCTGTGTTGCGTTGAATGTTAGCCGCACGTTGTCGAAATCGTATGCAAGTCCGAGTCCACCGAGCATGACGGTGCGAGCGCGCTCCTCACGACTCGAGATTGTTGTATCGATTGCCTGCTGACGGAAGCGGTAGTACCCTTCAGATGATGTGGCGATGCGCTCAACACGCACGCCAGGCGTGATGGAGAGACGCTCGACGGGACGCAGCACGAGCTCCGTGAACCACGCAGCATTCATGGTTGGGAAGGTGAAATCTGAACCCTCAAGTCGCTGCGGTGACGTGAACGCGTAGTTCGCATCCGCCCCTGCTGTGCCATTGCCCTGACGACGCTGTGTTTCGCCAGTGTAGAGGCGAATACCTGTCAGGAACGACAACGCCGTTCCAAGAACATTGACGTCATGCTGAAGCGTGGTTTCATTACCAACGTTGCGGTATGTGTCGATGTTCACCGTGCGCACACCACCGGTATCAGGTGTGGTGATGCTCGTCACAACACCAACGCTACTCCGTGTGCTATACGTGCCAAAGAACTGCGATCGCACAGTCGTGGCTTCGTCGATCATCCAATCGGCAGTGACCGATGCAAGATTCCAATCCAGACGGAACCAGTTGCGATTGCGTAGTGATACAGATGGATCACGACTGAATTGATCATCTGTCAATCCACCAGGCTGCTTACCCTCGAAGTACATATGCGTGTAGTCGGCGCGCAGTTTCACGCTCTCGCTCAGACGCTGGGTTACGGCTGCATATCCGGTCAGTTGATTGAGTTGGCTATTCGCACGCCAGCCGTCGGAATGACGTGCGTTGACGAACGCCACGTAGTTGGTGTTCTCAACTGTACCCCCAACACGCGCGAAGAGTCCAGCGAAACCATACCCACCACCGGTGAGTGATACATCACCACCGATAGCACGATCGCGCGAACCATCGGCCATTACAAAGTTGATCGTACCACCGAACTGTGAGCCATACCGAAGTGCCCCAGCACCGCGCACCATGTCGATCCGCGAAACGGCTTCGAGCGGTGGCGTGTAGTATGCCTCTGGGTAGCCATATGGATCGGCAGAAACATCATACCCGTTTTGACGTGTTACGATGTGAACGTTGCGATTCGGATTGAGTCCACGTCCACCGATGCTCATGTTCACACCAGTGACATCGTTATCGAAGATGTTCAACCCGGCAATACCCATCAGCGCTTGACGTGGGTTGTTTGTCGCCGTGTTCCCAATCACCGATGCCATGCGAATGACTTCCGTCTTCTTGCCGGCATTGATCATTCCCATCTGCACGTCTGGCGCATGCGTAATGGCAAAACGCTCTTCGTCAGCTGCGTCCTTAACCTCCACAACAGGGAGCTGTAGCGTGTCACGACGTGTCTTTGTGCTATCAATCATCCATCGTTGCGCATGCACTTCGGCTGCAACCACGCACAGCAGCGTTGCTACGGCGATGCCAAGATGACGCGAACACATTTCGGACTCCATTAACTGCGACTGTAATGGTCCGAATTTAGGACTTATTTGGACTTAGTCCAAATAAAATACGATTTCATAAACCAGCTGCATTTCCGAGCCCTGCTCGTACCGGGAACCAGATTGTCTGCATGATCGCCGCGTCGGACGGGAGCGTATAGGCAATTGTACCATCACGATACGACTCTCCATCGTTATTGGACCGCAGCACGAAGGTGTTGGCAACAAAGGAGATAAGCGAATTCAGGATGCCCCCTGACTCCTTCGTTTTGGCGTCAAGCTTGTCAATCTTGAGTCCGGTGTACCGCGGACGAACCGTGCCTGTGCAGGTCCTGCCTCGTACAACGAATGAGAAGGCGGCAGAAGTGGCCTTGCCACTGCGGATCCGGATGTTCTCGGCCACCGGCAGAAAGCTATTGAGCTGTGTCACATCGAGCGCACCCAATGATCCCTGCGCGATCAACTCATACGAGCGCGACATCAGGGGGATTGTGAACGTAGCCGACATCGGAGCGCCGTTCATAAAGGAGCCCGATGCGGTGATGCGAAACGGTGTGCCTGTGTTCTCCGTGCGATTCATCAGGTGCGTTGCAAGCACACGGATCTTCGACCATCGTAGCGTTGCAGGCGTGGCCGAGTGTGGCCATCGCTCGCCATACACAAGCCCGGCGTTGCCGATGCGAATTGAATCAATTGCAACCACAAATGGAATTGCTTGCGCGAGTTCGTTGAGCATCTTCGGACGAGCTTGCTTGGGATCGTTGCGATGGCGCTTGTTGCTGAGGATGTCGATCGATAGTCGATCAACATCGAGCATCTCGACGTGCAGTGCCTCTTGACGTGAAAGTGCTGCAAAATCGATGGCGCGCAACGTGATGGGTCCACCGCTGATGCGAAACCGATCGCCGTTGTACCGTTGTGCAGCAAAGAATGCATCATCACGCAGTGTTGGACCAAGCACAAACGAGCGCATCGTGAGGATCTGCGTGCGATACGAGAAGTTCACGCCGCGCGCTTCGTAGGTGTAGCCGTCAGGACGCATGTACGACACTGAGTCAACGATGAGTGAACTGTCCTTATCGTTCACCGCAACATGTAACCCATGCGTGCGCACGTGTCCGCCATTCGGAAGTGTGCGCTTCCACGACACAACATCGATCGCAAGGTCGCCGAGTGGACGCTTCAGCGCGTCATCATCAGCATCAACGCGCACTGGACCAAACCGAATTGTCAGACCCGACAACTCGCCGGAGTAGGCATCGTGATGATCGGCGCTCTCGTTAACAACGCGAAGATCTTCGACTACCACTTCATCAATGGAAAGGGGCTGCACATACGTCGGAATCGATCCAACGAACAGATGTCGCAACACTGAGTCGACGTTTGGAATACGAGGCAGTCGCACCAGCGCAGAGTCGTTGTGCGTCGCTGATGTATCCAACGTACGCGTGCCATCCTTCTGCCAGTCGCGCATTGCTACGCGTGGCGTCTTCACACGGATAGAACCAAAGGACACACCACCACCGTCGATGATATCCCATGGTGTGATTCCACTGATCGCAATGGTTGGTACATCGAGAGCAATGATACTTCCACTATCAAGTGTGCTATCGCGATACACAACAGAAAGATCATCGATGTCGAGCGATCCCGTTACATACGTGTAATCGATATCGCCGATGTCGATCATCAGCTTCCCCTGCGTGGCAGAGCTTGCCTCAACGCGGGCACGACTTCGGATGTACTCAACGATCGCCGCACGAATGTTGTCGTTGATGGTGTTCGCGAAGTACAAGTACACGCAGAAGCCAAGCACCTGCAAGCCAACAACAACGGCGATTGTGATAAGCGCGATGCGCTTCCATGACCAAGCCATGAGTTCACCTCCCACAGTGTGCTACGAATATCGACACTGTCACGTTCCGCGCTACTTCTCGCACGGACACTACACCACGACACATTATCAATCGGAGGCCTCATGCACCACGACACATTCGGTCTGCACCTGATCTTACTTCCAGCATTTGCCTGCCGCATCCCTGCGCATGCCCATAGTTCGCTGTCTGATGCAACACAACGAATCTGCTCGCAGTATGGCTGCAGAAGCGTTGCCATTCACGCACGTGAGGATCATTTGCATGTGCTCGTATCAGCCGCGGATGAGCGCGACATGACGCGGTTTGTCCATGCCCTGCTTGATGCGCTTCGCCTTACTGTGGTTGCTTGCGGTGGACCGTTCCGAGGGTTCACGTGGGATCCAGCTGTGCATGTCACGTTGCTTCCACCATGGCATATTGAGATTCTCGCAAGCTTCGTGCGCGATCAAGACCGCTATCACGAGCATCGTACTCTAGAGCAGGAGCTCGACGACGTCTTTCGTCCGAACGCCCTCGAACCTGAAGAGCCCGTGCACGTGAACTAGCCAGCGATCTCCTTAACATCCGTGCTGGCGGCAATCTTCATGGCTTGTGCAAATCGCTCAATCTCTGCCGTTGTTGTGTACACCGATGGTGCGACGCGCAGACCCTTGAAGTCTTCATGACCGATTGATACGGTGAAGATCCGATGCTTGTCAAGGAGCCATGCCGAAAGCTTACCAGGATCAGTCCCTTCGATGTGCACCAGGCGGAGTCCGCATTGGTTCGACTCATCATCGATGTTTGTCAGGAACTTGATGCGTGGCAGATCGCGCACCTGATCCTGCCAGAGCGAGTGTAAGTACCGAAGACGTGCGGCCTTGCGATCAATACCCAGCGCACGGTTGAATGCTATTGCCTCACCAAGCGCATTGTGAACCGCAGCAGGGTGTGTACCGATCTCTTCGAACTTGCGGACGTTGGCATCCATGTCCTTTGGTGCAGCCATCAGCGGCCACACATCGGCAATGCGATCACGCTTGGCGAAGAGCATCCCGGTACCGATCGGACCAACAAACCACTTATGCAGTGACGTAGCGAAGTAGTCACACTGCAAGTCGTCCTGCGTGAATGGGAAATGCGAAAACGAGTGTGCGCCATCGACGATGGTGGTAATACCACGCTTGCGGGCCATCTCACAGATCTCGCGTACCGGCAGAATCTGTCCGGTTAGAAACACCACGTGCGAGACATGAATCACCTTTGTGCGAGGTGTGATCGCAGCTTCAAGCGCTTCAACAAGGTCGCGCTTGCGCATAAGTGGTGTAGGGATCTTGACCTTGACGATTACAACGCCGTCACGACGTGAGCGCTGGTCCCATGCCGTGAGCATACGCGGATAGTCGTGCGTGGTCGTGAGTACTTCGTCACCGCGCTGCAGCGAGAGTCCGAACTGCAGATGCTGCAATGCCTCACTTGCGTTGCGCGTAATGGCAATCTCCTCGGACGATGCACCGTAGATGCCGGCGAGACCTTCGCGAATCGACTCCACTTGCGGTTCTTGATGACGCCACATCTCGTAAGCGGGCATTGTATTGGCCTGCTCGGTATACCGACGCAGCGCGTCCTGCACTGTGCGTGGCGATGGCGACACACCACCGTTGTTGAGATTCACGATCGTGCGGTCGACCGCAAACCCCTCCTGCACCGTGCGCCAGAAATCTTCATCGCGCGCGGCATCCCCGGCCGATGCACCCGGGAGCGCCGTGGGGAGCCAATGTGTCATCGCGTGGAGTGACTGCGTACCGAACAATGCGGTTGGTCCGGCCGCCGCAAGCGTGTGCAACAGTGTTCTGCGTGAAATCATCGTCAGCTCCTCCCCGACTGTGAACTCAACACCCCAATTGAACGTTGCATGACCGTGAACTACGGTATATTCGCAGCGAACTGTACGAAAGTAGCACGATGAAGCATACGATCTTCCACCCAATGCACACCGCCGCTGGTGCCAAAATGGTATCATTTGCGGGCTTTGAAATGCCGATCCAGTACCCAACGGGCATCCTGGAGGAACACCGCATCGTCCGCACGGGCGTGGGCGTGTTCGACGTGTCGCACATGGGTGAGTTCGACGTACAAGGCACCGACGCACTTGCGTTGATCCAGAAGCTCACCGTCAACGACGCGTCGAAGCTGACACCGGGTAAGGCCCAATACTCAGCGCTGACACGTCCGAATGGCGGCATCGTGGACGACTTGCTTGTGTATATGCGTGGCGAGAACCACTACATGCTGGTGGTCAACGGTGCGAACATCGACAAGGATCTCGCGTGGGTGATGGAGAATGCTGCTGGATTCGCCAACGTAACGGTGGTGGATCAGAGTGACAGCATTCACTTGCTTGCAGTGCAGGGTCCGAAGAGCATCGCAATGCTTCAAACACTCACCGATGCGAAGCTCGACGACGTTGCATACTACAGCTTCATCGAGGGGTCGCTTGCTGGCGTACCGATGATCCTCTCACGCACAGGCTACACGGGCGAACTTGGCTTCGAGCTCTACTTCCAGGGCGACGCAGCAGTAGCACAGACCGTTGTTGATGCACTGTTTACAGCTGGCAAGGCCGATGGCATTGCATGGATCGGACTCGGCGCGCGCGACACGCTGCGCCTTGAAAAGGGATACTGTCTGTACGGCAATGACATTACCGATGATACAAATCCAATCGAGGCCGGACTCGGCTGGATCACAAAGCTTGCCAAGGGCGAGTTCAATGGTAGCGACGTCATCGCAAAGGTCAAGGCCGATGGTCCAACACGAAAGCTCGTTGGATTCATCATGCGCACAGAGAAGCTCATTCCGCGCAACGGCTATCCAATCGTTGCCAACGGCGCAACGGTGGGTCATGTGACGAGCGGCAATACCTCACCCGGACTCGGTGTAGGTATCGGACTTGGGTATGTGCCAACGGAACTCAGTGCTCCAGGTAGCATGATTGAGATCAGTGCACGCAATACCACCTTCCCTGCGGAAGTGGTGAAGATCCCATTCCTCTGAGATGAGCTTATGGTCGATCTACGGGTCGACCACCTCAATAGCAACGCGAGCAGTACCGGAGCGGATCATATCCAGCTCCTTGGCTGCGCCTTTGGACAGGTCGATCAAGCGGGTGTGTTTCCACGGACCTCGATCGTTAACACGCACGACCACCGAACGTCCGTTCGCAAGATTCGTGACTCGTACATGCGTGTTGTACGGCAACCAGCGATGCGCACATGTACGGTCGTGCATATCGTACTTCTCACCATTCGACGTCTTCTTACCGTGAAACGCTTCAGCGTAGTACGACGCTGTGCCTGTGTCACGGTCGGTGCGCATCACATCAGCCGTTGCACTATCCGACAGCGTTTGTCCCAGTTTGACGTCGCCCTTACGATGCCGTTGCGCGAGGGCCAGAACAACTGCAGAGTCGATTATGCCTTGCTCTTGCACTGTGGTATCACTCGCAGCGCGTTCAATGGAGTCCTGCTGTGCTGCCTCTTCGCGTGCTGCTTCTTCGAGTCGCTTCGCATCGGCAAGTGCGCGCTGCGCAACGCGTCGGAGCGAGTCGCTTCGCATGCGAAGGAACATCGATTCGATGCGGAGACTATCACTGCGGCGCCATTGAATTCCCCAGACACGCTTGACGCTATCGGCTTGTCGCTGAAGTGTTGCGGCTTGTGTGCGTAGTGCATCCACGCGTGCGTCCTGTGCTTGCATCGAGTGTGCAGCAGTGACGAGGAGCAGCAGAACACCAGTGATCAGCGAACGCATCGACAGACCTTACAGGTGTTGTGCAATGTGACGGCGGCGGAGCACATCGACGAGGTCGCGGACGTCTTCTGCTTTGCCGCGGTGACAGATCATGATGGACGTCTCGGTTTCGATGACGATCACATTATC
>JAURNF010000156.1 GCA_030830285.1 Candidatus Kapaibacterium sp. | reverse complement strand
GGTCACGTGCGCTACATCCTCCCGGGTATGGGAGCAAATGGAGCAACAGCATCCCTGCATTCGACCTTGCTCTACCGCGATGTGTGGCCAGGCATTGACCTTCGCATGTACCTGACACTTCAGGGCGTCAAGTACGACTTTGTCGTGCACCCGGGAGCCGACCCACGTCGCATCGCATTCGTGTATGATGGAGGCAAGCAGCCAACGATGCATGAGAATGGCGACTTCTCTATCGCTACACCTCTTGGAACGATTGGCGAGCGAGCGCCATATGTTATCACGGCACCATCGGATGGTTCACGAGGCACAGTCGTGCCATCGTCATTCGTGATTTCCGGTCAGTCTGTACGCTTTGATATCGGCACATACGACAGCACATCAACACTGATTGTTGACCCACAGCGTGTTTGGGCAACGTACTACGGATTCAATCAGAGCATCGACGAATTCCGATCAGCTCTCGACCCTCAAGGTAACGTGATCATTGCCGCCTCTACGACTGCCACCAACATGCCAAGCGTTCCCGGCGTGCTGCAACGTCGCTTGAAGGCGAACATTGACGGCTTTGTTTCCAAGTTCAACGAGTTCGGAACGTTCCTTTGGCACACATACTATGGCGGCTCGCTCAACGATAAGCTGTTCGACGTAGCAACAGATGCTAAGGGCGTCATCTGGGCATGTGGTCAATCGAACTCGAAGGATCTCCCAAACATGGAAGTCGGCTCCAACGCATATCCAGTGGATAGCGTTCAGGGCACCGATGGTGTGATACTCTCACTTGATGCCAATGGTGCATGGTCGGATAGTTGGCAATACTCCGGACGAGAGTCTGATGTTCTCACAGGCATTGCCGTCAACGCAAACCGTATCGCAGTTGTCGGCTACACACGTAGTCCATCGTTTGGTGGCAATACGGGTAACGCGCCGTGGAAAAAGACGCTCGGAACGTTCAACAACACGGACATCTTCGTAAGCGTTGTCAAGCCGAAGACAACACCTGCCAATCGCTGGCAGAACGATTACTTGGTGTTCTACGGTAGTGATGAACTCGAGGTAAGCGGACGTATTGCCTTCGACCCACAGGGCAACGTTGTGTTTACTGGTCTCACGCAGAACGCTGCGTTCCCTGTTACCGATGGCACAACATTCAAAGCAATCGAAGATGCCGTCGTAGTCAAATTCAATCCGACCGCCGGTCGTGTTTGGGCGACGATGTTCGGAACGTTGAGTCTCGACGAGATCAACGACATCGCAATCGACAGCACGGGGGCAGTCATCGTGGTCGGACAAACCCTTGGGAACGATCTCCCAACGGTAACTCCATACAAAGCCACGCGCACTGGGTTTTCCGATGGATACATCCGTAAATACACTGCCGCAGGCGCAGTTGCATGGTCCACGTACTACGGTGGCGATTCTCTTGATGGCCTCTATGGCGTTGCAACAGACAAGAACAACAACATTTGGGTTGCTGGCTACACACGTTCAACGAATCCGCCAGTAACGAACGATGCGATTCAAAAGACGTTGAACGCAACCGGGGGCGGATTTGACGGACTCATTGGACAGATGAACCCCGGCGGTACAGCGGTGTTGTATGGATCCTACTACGGCTCACCATCACAAGACAACCCTCCTGTCCCACCTGTTGGCGGCCCAGCTCCCCCACCAAATACTGATTACGGCAGCGATCTTCTTGTTGACGTATCCGTTGAGAAGAACGCATATGTCGTGTTCCTTGGTCGTGTGAATTCATACCGCATGGCAACAACGCCGGGCGCGTATCAAGATTCATCTGCACTTGACAAAGACACGCTTCGGTACAACGGCTTCGTGTCGTACTTCAGCAACTGTCGCGATTCCGTCGTTGCGATCCAGCCGAATGGACCGTCAACGTTGTGCGATGTCGATTCACGTCAACTTGTTGGCCCAGCTGGATTCGCATCCTATCTGTGGTCGACTGGCGCTGCAACACGAAACATCAACGTCACGCAAGCAGGAACCTATTGGGTGGTTTGTACAACCGTTGATGGCTGTCGCTATCGCGACACGATCGTCATTGGTTCAAATCCGAAACCATCCGTACGTGCCGGCAACGACACAACAGGCTGCGTGAACACATTGATCCAACTTAGTGCAGCTGGAAGTGGCGGAACGCCACCATACAAATACAAGTGGCGTCGTATCGGTGCTGGCCTGCCAGCAATCGATAACGACACGCTGCGCACACCGAATGTCAATCCGTCGGGCAATGCAGACTATGAAGTAACGCTCACCGATTCGGCAGGCTGCTCTGCGAAGGATACGATCAAGGTGACGATCGTCAATCCAAAGCCAGTGATTGGTCCAGCACTTGTTGACTTCGGCAATCTTGATGCATGCACAAGCGCCGGCGAGGCCGACATCACCATCGAAAACCCGGGTCCACAAGAGATTCGCATCACAACGTTCACACCTGACGACCCGCGTGTCAGTCTTGTAACATCTCTGGCTGCACCGATTGTCATCCCTGCTCTCGATGGCAAGACCCTCCGTGTACGCGTCTCACCAGCGACAGCTGGCACCATTAATGGCTCATTCACACTGGGTGGTTTGCCGTGCAATTGGGTAGCAAAGTATACCTACCGCGTCACCAAGGCGGAAGTCAAGGCAACGGCAGTCCCTGGCACAGTGAGTTTCGGCGCTGGTGTCATCTGTAATCAACAAGCGAAACGCGACTCAACAGTCATTCGCAACAATGGCAATGATGTTATTACGCTTCTTCCAGGAGCAGCGAAAGCGCCATTCACGATCGTGTCACCTACTGCAACGACAACGCTTCAGCCGAATGCGCAGCAGGTGGTTGTGTTCCAGTATGATGCGGCGATTGCTGGAACGTTCTCTGAGGTGGCGAAATTCCCATACACAGCAGGTACATGTTCTGATACTCTGCGCGTAAACCTCAATGCAATCACATCGGAAGTAACAGTCGATCTCTCCTGGACGGATCTCGACATTGGCACACTCAATGGTTGCGAGACAGAACGCGATACCGTGCTGACGATTAACAACATGTCGCCGGTGGAGGTCACCTTCACATTCCCTCCATCCGGTAGCGACGTAGTCTTCAACCCAGGAGGCACGATTCGCATCCCAGCAAAATCGAGCGTGACATCGACATGCACGGTTCGTCCTCCTGCACCAGGCGTGTTTGATGTCAGTGGCAAAGCTGTACTCCAACCATGCGATGTCAGCATCGACATGCGCATTCGTGCGGTGAAGAATGGCCTGGCCTTTAGCACTCCATCGTCGATCGACTTCGGCGAGCTGTCAGCTTGCACACCATCACCGTCGGCAACCCGAAAGGGCTATGTGACGTTCGAGGGGACAGGCACGGCGTCGGTTGTC
>JAURNF010000021.1 GCA_030830285.1 Candidatus Kapaibacterium sp. | reverse complement strand
GCCGTATACAACAAGTGGTGCGGACCTGCCCAGATGTACAAGAAGATCAGCGCCCAGAAGTGAATGATCGAAAGTCGGTACGAAAACACCGGACGATTGGCTGCCTTCGGAATGAAGTAGTACATGATGCCGAGAAATGGCGTCGTAAGGAAGAACGCAACGGCGTTATGTCCATACCACCACTGCACAAGTGCGTCCTGCACTCCAGCATACATCGAATAGCTCTTGAGAAAATGCACTGGCAATGCAAGCGAGTTCACGATGTGCAGCAACGCTACTGTGAGGAACGTTGCCAAGTAGAACCAAATCGCAACGTACATGTGACGTTCCTTGCGACGCAGGATCGTGCCAATCATGTTCCATCCAAACACCACCCATACAAGCGTAATAGCGATGTCGATCGGCCATTCGAGTTCAGCATATTCTTTGCTTGTCGTGATGCCGAGTGGCAATGTCAACGCTGCGGCCACGATGATGAACTGCCAGCCCCAGAAGTGAACCTTCGACAACACGTCGCTAAACATGCGCGTCTTGCACAAACGCTGGAGCGAATAGTAGACGCCGAGAAATATGGCGTTGCCGGCGAATGCAAAGATTACCGCGTTGGTGTGGAGTGGACGAAGTCGTCCGAATGACAAGTAGTCAATCCCACCAAGGAATCCCGGCCAATAGAACTTGATTGCAACCAGCACGCCCACAAGGAAGCCTACAAGCCCCCATGCTGCAGATGCAATCGCAAAAAGACGGACAATGTTATTGTCGTACGAAACGGTCTCTAACCGTCCAGTGCGTTCACCGTCTGTCTGTACCGTTGTGTCCATGCTCCCAAGCCCTGTAATGAGGAATGTTGATTAGTTCTCTTCGTTGTCGTCAAAGAGCATCCGTACCGCCGGCGTACCAAGATCATCGTACTGACCTCGACGTGTGGCGACAAGGAATGCAAGTAAGAATCCTCCTGCAACGAGGATGCTGCATATCACAAGTAGCGGCATTACACTCACGAGAGTCTCCGTGCATATACGTGAGCACCACCAACGCTGATACCTATCACAAGAAGTGAGCTCAATGGCATCATGATGGCTGTAATCACAGGTGTTAGATGTCCGGTCAGGGCAACAGTGATCACCGCAACGTTGTATGCCATCGTAAACCAAACCGCAGTTATCACAACACCACGTAGTGCATGTGCATAGCGCAGCAGTCCACCGATTCGATGCACCTGTGTTGCAGGTATGATCATGTCACTTGCAGGCGCAAGCGTTGAGGTGTTTTCCGTAACAGCGATCGATACATCAGCAACGGCCATCGCCGACATGTCGTTGAGTCCGTCCCCGATCATCAGTACTTGTGCAGACTCACGGAGCTGTTCAAGGTGTGCTACCTTATCTGCAGGCGTTGCTCGGAAGGTCATTTCGTCATCGCGAAATGATTCCGAGAGAAGTGCTTGGTCACGTTGACTATCGCCCGTAACTACTTGGCATTGCATCCCGCGACCTCGCAGATCGAGAATCATCTCTGGAACACCAGCACGAAGTGACGGCTCTACTACGATCTCGCCTACAACAACGCCATCAATCGCAATGAGAGTTGACTGCGTGTCTAACCGCGCATCCATGTTGAAACCGTTCAGCTTGATGAAGCTCTCCGATCCAATTGCGATTTGATGACCACCAGCAGTTCCCGTGATACCATAGCCCGGGATCTCTACTACATGCTCCGCGAACTGCAATGGAGTCGATCCGGCTACTAGCCCCCTGCTCATTGGATGCGTACTCTGTGACGCAACAGCAATGATCGCGTCGCGTTGATCGCGTGTAAGCACCTCACCGTGATACGCAACAGTTGGCTGCGACGATGTAAGCGTTCCTGTTTTGTCGAACACAACTGCTCGCACGGTAGCAAGCGTCCGGAGGACTCCAATGTTCTTGGCATACATCTTCATGCGGCCAAGTATGCCCATGCCCGTGCCAAACGTAATGGGCGCGGCGAGTGTGAGTGCACACGGACATGCAATGATCACAACAGCTGTGAACACATTCATTGCCATTGACACATCAGGCAACCATGCAAAGAAGCCAATGGAGGCTACTGCTAAAACAGACCACACAAACCACTTACCAAAGCGATCGCTGAGTTGACGGTATCCGTCGCGTGACGTGCGACCTGACGAACGTTCCCATAGTGACGCCAAGTAACTCTTCGATACGGGCATGGTAACAGTCAGCTGCAATGCTGCACCCACTGCCTTGCCGCCGGCATAGATCAGCGCTCCATGCGTGCATTCAACGGGAACACTTTCACCAGTAACGAAGGAATAGTCGACGTATCCTACTGGACTCATTAACACGGCATCGGCGGGGATGACTTCCCCATTTCGAATCACGATCGTGTCTGCGACGTTCAGTGCATCAATTGCAACAACCTCGTCGCCATGCGATGTTGATCTTCTGACAGATAGCGGGAAGAACGACCGAACCGTGCGATCAAATGTGACGGCATCAAAGGCCTTCTGCTGGAATACCCTGCCGATAAGGAGAAAGAAGACGAGTCCAGCAAACGAATCCAGAAACCCTTCACCCGAACCTGTTGCCATATCGACGACGCTCCTTACGAACAACGTCGTGATTCCGAGTGCGACAGGGACATCGAGGTTCACAGTGCGTTGCCGAAGTGCAGCCCATGCACTTCGTAGCCATGGCGAAGCGCTGTACGTTAGGACAGGAATACTCAGCCCGATGCTCAACCACGTGAACACCGACATGAGCACGGGATCGATCACAACCGACTGCGCTCCATGAGCGAGGTACTGCGCGATACTGAACATCATGATGTTTCCCATCGCAAAGCCAGCTACCCCGAGTCGTAGATACAGTCTACGCGTCGCTTCTTTGTGCTGCTGCAAGCGGCTAACTTCTGTACCCTCAACATGGATAAGGGGCTCATATCCCAGAGATCGCAGGAGTTCGGCAATTGAACGCACTGTAAGAACACGAGGATCTGCATCAATCGTGATGGACTTCCTCTGAAGATCTACCTCTGTTGAGATCAGACCCGCTTGAATGTGCGGTAGCCGCTCAAGGAGCCACACGCAGCTTGCGCAGTGGATTGTTGGCAATGCAAACCGAACGCGAAATCGACGAGCGTCGGCATACTCAATGAATCGTGACGATACGGATCGGTCATCCAAGATCGCATACGTCGTACTGTCGCGCTCGACGCCTTGTTGTGACGTTCCCGCAGGGACATCACCCTGATAGTAGGCGCATAGATCGTGCTCTTGCAGCAGTGCGTATACGCTTGCACAACCCGTGCAGCAGAATACATGTTCGCCATCGTTGATGGTGCCGTCAGCACATATCTCACCACAGTGTGTGCAGCTGGTGGTTGTGCCGGTGTTGTATGTGGCTTGCGTTCTCACGTGGCGGATGACTGATGTCGTTGCATACGACAAAATTCCACGCCACAACGCCGGGATTATATGACTTTTGTCATACTCTCGAAGTAAGAGTTACGTTTTAACGAGATCTTGTGCCAGACGCACATTAAGCTCAGACGCCTTCTCTCCGAGGCTCTTGAGTGTCACCGACTTTGCAATCGCGGTAAACTTCTGGCGCACTTCGATCCAATGTTCATGTGCTGGACATGGCTCGGCATGCCCACATCCAGGAAGACCGAGCATACATTCGGTAAACACTTCCGTACCATCAATCGCTGCAATCAAATCATACAACATCACCGTCTCAGAATCCCTATTCAACGTAACGCCACCGCGAGGTCCGCGATATGACGTCATGATTCCTGACTGTGTGAGCTGCTGGAGCACCTTGGTCAGAAAGTGAAACGAGATGTTAAGTTCTTCGGCTATCGTATTGATTGAGACATACGTTTCCTTGTCTCGAGCTGAGACATAGATCGCCGCCTGTATTCCGTATATGCATGACTTTGAGAGGAACATGTGTCACCCCTATTATCAGGTTTCAGACTCTTATAAACGAAATATAGCTCAGACGCGATGAATATCGCGTCTGTTTGTCGTGCTTTCTACGTGATTGCTTACAGGAAGTGTGGGTAAGCTGATGGATTGACCTCGTGCATCATATCATAGATGGCAGCGACGATGTGCTCCGCCTCTGGCTTCGACCAATAGTTACCATCTGTACCATACGCCGGGCGGTGCGGTTTTGCCGCAATCGTAAGCGGAGCGGAATCAAGCAACCGATATCCCTGCTGACGTTCAAGGATCTCTTGAAGCATGTAGGCAGATGTACCCCCTGGTACGTCCTCGTCAATGATAACGAGACGATTTGTGCGGGCAAGTGACTGACCTATCAAGCCATGAATGTCAAATGGCAGGAGCGTTTGCACATCAACGACTTCGATGGAGATGCCGAATCCTGCAAGGACTTCTGCAGCTTCCATTACGACGCGGACTGTTGCACCATAGGTCACCACTGTTGCGTCAGTGCCAGCGCGAAGAACCTCTGGTACTCCAAGCGGAACCGTGTATGTACCCATGTTCGAAGGGATTGCTTCCTTGAGACGATATCCGTTCAGCACCTCAACCACGAGACCGGGATCATCACCCTGATAGAGTGTCTGATACATGCCGGCAGCCTGAACGAAGTTGCGTGGCACACACACATGGATGCCGCGAACGAGATTGATGATGCCCGCCATCGGTGAGCCTGAGTGCCAAACACCTTCAAGGCGGTGACCGCGCGTACGAATCAGTACCGGAGCTTTTTGTCCCCCACGCGTGCGCCATTGCACCGTAGCAAGATCGTCAGACATCAATTGGAGTGCGTAGAGAAGATAGTCGAGGTACTGAATCTCGGCAATCGGACGAAGGCCTCGCATCGCCATACCGATAGCTTGACCAAGGATCGTGCATTCACGGATACCTGTATCACTCACACGCAACTCGCCATAGAGCGCCTGCAATCCAAGTGTGCCCTGGTTCACATCACCGAGCTTGCCACTGTCTTCACCGAAGATGACCAAACGAGGATCCTTCGCAAGCGCCTGCTCAAACCATGCACGAATGACCTCTGAGCCAGTGGTTGACGATGTGGCATCATCGAACGTTGGAGGGATCGCCTGCACACGCAACGGCGAATGCGCTGATTCGCTGTGCAAGTGAGACGAATACAACGGTTCGATTCGAGCATGATACGCTTTGCGCCAGGCTGCCAATGGAGCACGCACATCATCTGGTACGCCCTTCGCTGCAACAAGTGCACGGAACGTTGCTACCATGATGTCGCGACGGAATGGCTCACGAATGCGCTCTAACTCACTACGAAGCGATGCGACCGAAGCTGACACGTCTGGATACGACGATGCTACTGCCTGCTCGAATGACGACAATTGAACGCATGCATCTGCGACGTCTGCCGCAATCGGACCCATGTATGCGGTCCATGCAGCGTTCTTCATTTCTACAACGCGAGCTTGGGCACGCTCCTCAATGGCAACGAGTTCCTTTTCAGACGCAAACTTCTGGCTGATAATCCACTCGCGCATGCGTGTGATGCCATCGTTTTCGATTTCCCACTGCAGACGCTCTGGACTCTTGTACCGTTCGTGCGATCCTGATGTCGAGTGACCCTGCGGTTGCGTCACGTCGATGACGTGAATAATCTGTGGCACGTGCTCAGTGCGCGCTGTCTTCGATGCTCGCTCGTATGTCGAACAGAGTGTTGGGTAGTCCCAGGCATGAACGACGTGAATGTCGTATCCAGAAGATTCGCCCGGACGGCGCTGAAAGCCTTGAAGGAGCTCGCCAACGTTCCCCTTCGTGTGCTGGAACTCATTCGGCACGCTAATACCGTAGCCGTCATCCCAAATAGAGATGACGGCCGGAGCCCGAAGAACACCGATTGCATCGATACTCTCCCAGAACATACCTTCGGCGCTCGATGCATTGCCGATGGTTCCAAATGCTACCTCATTGCCGTTGTTGGAATACGCAACGTGCGAACGCAGCGCTTCAACTTCGCGG
>JAURNF010000155.1 GCA_030830285.1 Candidatus Kapaibacterium sp. | reverse complement strand
TCGCAGCGTTCGTACACCCGGTTGGACACCACCGGTACCGACATGGACATGCAGCCATTGCTCCAATGCTCGACGACTACGCAAGCATGGGGCTCGCAGCTTCGGAACTCTACCAAACGACGGCAGGAAGTGTGTATCTGGATGCTGCATGCACATATGCCGACCAGATCCTTGTGCGCTTCCGCGGTGATGATGCAGCACTCTACACGGTCGCTGCTGACGTAGTCGACATTCCCGTGCGTCAGAAAGCGGGCTACGACACTGCGTATCCATGCGGTAACAGTATCGCTGCGATGCTCTTCGCACAGCTCGGTGCAATCACGAATGCAGGGGTCTATCGCACGGCTGCCGCCGACTGTGTTCGCACGTACGGCACGCAGCTCGGGAAGTTTGCTCCCGGATTCTGCATGCTCCTGTGTGCTTGGGATATGATCGAAGCTGGATCGATGGAGATTGCTGTCAATGGATCGCTCACGACGGACCCGTTTATCCAGCAGGGAATGCGATACGTGAATTCTGCCTACAACCCACGTGCGGTGTTCGTGCACCGTCCGACAGACGAGCAGGGGATTGCGCGTCTGGCATCGGCGGGATATCCATTCGATACCGCTCCAGCATCAAGTATCATGGTGTGCTCCAACGCTGCATGTCAACTTCCGATAACAACGCTCGACGAACTCACGGCGGCCTTTCCCAGAATCCCGTAACTTTGCGCATGCCGACAATCATCGATGGTAATGCACTCGCCGCTACAATCCGTGGCGAGGTGGCTGAAAAGGTCGCAGACCTTGTCGCAACGCATGGTATCACGCCCGGACTGAATTTGTTGCTCGTTGGAGAAGATCCTGCGAGCACCGTGTATGTGCGCAACAAGGGAAAAGACTGCGAGAATGTCGGCATTCGCTCGACGATCGTGCGCTTGCCAGCCACAGCCACTGAGGACGAAGTAATCGCATGCGTCCAAGCTTGGAACGCCGATGACTCGGTGCACGGAATCCTTGTTCAGCTGCCCCTTCCAAAGCACATCGATGAACACCGCGTTCTGCGCACGATTGACCCGGAAAAGGATGTCGATGGCTTCCATCCGGTGAATGCAGGCAAGCTGATGATCGGACTCGATGGGTTTATCCCGTGCACTCCGTATGGCGTGCTCGAGATGCTAACGCGATACAACATCGAAACATCAGGGAAGCATGTTGTGGTCGTTGGACGTAGTAACATCGTTGGTAAGCCCCTTGCCATGCTCCTTGCGCAGAAACGCTCGCCGGGAAATGCGACCGTAACTATCTGTCACACCGGTACACCAGATATCGCCGAGCACACACGTCGTGCCGACATCATCGTGTCGGCTGTGGGTATGCACGGACTTATTACCGCAGATCATATCCGTGATGGTGCGGTGGTGATCGACGTGGGCATTAATCGCATTACGCTTGCTGATGGAACGACAAAACTTGTTGGTGACGTCGATTACGCAGCCGTTGCACCCAAGGCATCAGCGATTACGCCAGTGCCTGGTGGTGTTGGACCGATGACTCGTGCGATGCTGTTGCAGAACACACTCACGGCAGCCATCCGGAAGGCACGTCAATGAAGCGCATACCTCTCGAGGTTCTCTACGCTGATCTTGACATCGTCGTGGTGAATAAACAGGCCGGTCTCTTGGCAATCCCTGATCGATACGACGAGACGCTTCCGAATGTGAAGGTGCTTGTGCGCGAAAAGTATGGCTCGGCCTACACCGTGCACCGTCTCGATAAGGAGACCTCAGGAGTGATGATAGTTGCTCTTACGCCCGAAGCTCACAAGGCGCTGAACGAGCAGTTCGAGCATCACACCATCAAGAAGACCTACCGAGCCATCGTTGCTGGTATCGTGGACAAGGACGAGCTGATGATCAACATTCCTCTTGCGACCGATACCAAGCGCAAGGGACTGATGAAGCCATCTGCAAAGGGGAAGGAAGCACGCACCGGACTCCGCGTGATTGAGCGATTCCGTATCGCGACGCTGGTTGAATGCGACCTTATTACTGGACGTCAGCACCAGATCCGTGTGCACTGTGCAGCGATCGGACACCCCCTGCTGGTCGATGCAGACTACGGTACAACGTCGAAGTTCATGCTCTCCTCAATCAAGCGTCGCTACAACGTGGCAAAGGGCCACGAGGAGCGTCCGATCATTGAACGTCAGACGCTGCACGCGGCTCGTATCAGCTTCGACCACCCCTCAACAGGGGAGCGGATGACGATCGAAGCAGAACCGCCACGCGACTTTGCAGCCATACTCCAAGTACTCCGTAAGTACGCTGCTCCATACGCCTCGGCATTTGATGCTGAGTTCTTCTGAGTATCTTCGCGCATCTCTCGCACGGAAATCCCGATGATCATCATTCTCTTTGGTGCCCCTGGTGTGGGCAAAGGCACACAGGCCGTGATTCTGGCCGAAAAGCTTGGCGTTGCTCATTTGAGCACAGGCGATGCGTTTCGAGCTGCTATCAAGAATCAAACTCCCGTTGGACAGCTCGCTCAAGAGTATGTGTCGGCGGGGAAGCTCGTGCCCGATGACATCGTAGCCAAGATCGTTGAAGAGGCTATGACGAACGAAGCATTTGCGAACGGATGCATCCTCGATGGATTCCCACGCACACGTGCACAGGCAGAAGCACTCGAGGGCATGCTCAGCGCCAAGGGTGCTGAGATCTCCAAGGTGGTCAACATCGCAGTTGACGACAGCACCATTATTGCACGCCTCCTACAGCGCGGTCGTGCCGACGACCAAGAAGAGATCATTCGTCACCGCCTCAACGTGTATAACGACGAGACGGCACCGCTCCTTGACTTCTATGGTGGCAAGGGGCTCCTCACCACGATCGATGGCATCGGTGAGGTAGACGACGTAAACACTCGGATCCTCGCAGCGATCCAAGCATAACCGGCAACGTAGAGCTCACTGTTCACTGTGTGGATAACTGCACATAGTGTGGACAATCGCGTCCGCCTGACACCAATGTCTTGCCAGGGCGCAGTGTGGATTCCGTCTGTAACACGTTGAAAACATAATTGCGTAGATTCGCTTCTCTCACTTGGTGA
>JAURNF010000154.1 GCA_030830285.1 Candidatus Kapaibacterium sp. | reverse complement strand
GTGTCGCCCACAACGGCTGCCTTGTGTGTGTCTGAACCCTTACCGCCGTGCACACCAGTTTCGATGTACTTCTTGGCGTTATCCCATGCACCACCAGAATTAGCCATGCTGATCGCAAGCATCACACCTACAACAAGCGAGCCGATGAGTACACCAGCGAGCATCTGCACACCGAAGAGGAAGCCAACAAGCAGCGGCGTAAGGATCACGAGCAGACCCGGTGCAATCATTTCGCGGATCGATGCGGCCGTCGAGATGTCGACGCACTTTGCGTAGTCGGCCTTCCCTGTGCCTTCCATCAGTCCCGGAATTGTGCGGAACTGACGGCGAACTTCTTCAATCATGGCAAAGGCTGCCTTACCAACACTCTTCATTGTCATCGCACTGAAGGCGAATGGCAAGGCGCCACCGACGAGGAGGCCGGCCAGAACGTTGGCATCAGTAATCGCAAGATCTGCACCCTTGACCTGTGCACGTGTGAGGAATGCGCTCGTCAATGCGAGTGATGTGAGTGCCGCCGAACCGATCGCAAAACCCTTACCGATAGCAGCTGTTGTGTTGCCGGCAGCATCAAGTGCATCCGTACGCGTGCGAATGTCCTTACCCATCTGAGCCATTTCGGCGATACCACCAGCGTTGTCAGATGTCGGACCATACGCGTCGATCGTCAAACCAACAGCGATTGTACCAAGCATACCGATCGCTGTAAGAGCGATACCGTACATGCCGGCAAATGTGTAACCGATCACCACGCTGATTGCGATGAGCAACATTGGGATCACAGCTGAGTTGTAGCCGAGTGCAAGACCGTAGATGATGTTCGTTGCGGCGCCCGTCTTCGATGCATCAGCAACTTCACGCACTGGCTTGTAACGGTGCGACGTGTAGAACTCTGTGACCAAGCCGATGGCAAGACCAGCAACAAGGCCAACTGCAAGTGCGATAAAGACGCCCATCGCGCCAACAGATACCTCGCCAACCATGAATGTGTTGCTGCCGAACGCCCACATTGTGATAGGGTAGAGCGCAACGAGCATGATGAACGTCGAGATGATCAGCGCATTCTTCAATGCAGCCTCAACCTTGTCTTCCTGCGTTGCACGAACGAACGGCAGTGCGAGGATCGATGCAACGATGCCAACGCCGTTGACAAGCATTGGGAAGAGCAGGATGTTAAGATCCGTGCCACCTGTTGCTTGATAGCCAACAGCTCCAATAACAAGAGCTGCACATGTCGACTCTGCAACCGAACCAAAAAGGTCGGCGCCCATGCCTGCAATGTCACCGACGTTGTCACCAACGTTATCAGCAATTACCGCAGGATTGCGAGGATCGTCTTCTGGGATACCAGCTTCAACCTTACCAACAAGGTCGGCGCCAACGTCGGCTGCCTTGGTGTAGATACCACCACCAACGCGACCAAACAACGCAACAGCTGAACCACCAAGACCGAAGCCCGAGAGGATCTCCATTTGCTGTTCTGCATTCAAGCCAGGGATGATGGCATCGATGCCGAGCCATACAAGGATCAAACCAACAACGGCAAGACCTGTAAGACCAAAGCCCATCACGGCGCCGGATTCGAACGCTACGCTGAATGACTTCTGAAGAGAAACGCGCGCAGCCGATGCCGTGCGGACGTTGCCAACCGTGGCGATACGCATACCGATGTATCCTGCCGCCACCGATGTGCCTGCACCAATAAGGAATGCTACCGCCGTCTCGAGTCCGTGCTGCACCGTTGCGAAAATCACAACAGCGAACAGCGCCATGAAGATTGCCAGTACGCGATACTCGCGGCTCAAGAATGCCATTGCACCCTCTGCAATCGCAGAGGAAATTTCCTTCAAGCGGGCAAGCTCTTCTGGGTTTGCAGCACCGTCTTCAATCTTTACAGCCAAGACGCGCTGACGGAAGAACAACGCCAAGATCAGAGCAAGCAGTCCCAGCCCTCCGATCAGTCCAACGACGAGATTCATGCAGATCCTTTCACGTGGTACATCAGAAAAATGTTCAGAATTTTCGTACGTTTGTGCTCTCGCAAGGACGCTTAGCTCAGTTGGTTAGAGCGTTACGTTGACATCGTAAAGGTCACTGGTTCGAATCCAGTAGCGTCCACGCTGGCCCCTTGCATGGGGTCAAAGATACAAAGCCCGTCACTGTGTGATGGGCTTTTTACATTCACACCAACCTCCGTCATTCAAAGAAAATGCCCCGTATCAATGTTGATGCGGGGCATTGTTGTGTGCCGTTGTAGCAGCGTGGCTTACGCCTTTGCGCTGAGCTCTTCAAGTGTGAGCGACTTCGGACGAACGATTGGCGATGCCATCATGCGATTGACAACCATCTGCGAGCAGAGGCCGATCGCGCGCGATACACCGAACATCACTGTGTAGAAGTCGAACTCTGTCATGCCGTACGCATAGAGCAGCGAGCCCGATGCCGCATCGACGTTTGGCCATGGGTTCTTTGCCTTGCCGTGCTCCTTGAGGATGCCCGGTACAAGACGGAAGATCTTGTGCACGATCTGCACGTTTTCGTCGGTCAAGCCATTGTCGACACCGAAGTCGTGGAACGCCGTGAAGCGTGGGTCTGTAACACGAAGAACTGCGTGACCATAACCCGGAATTACTTGTCCGTTGTTGAGGCGGTTCCATGTGTACTCTGTGAGCTGCTCATCCGTTGGTACGCCACCGAATTGCTCGCGTACGTCCATGATGAAGCGCAAACACTCTTGATTCGCAAGACCGTGCAGTGGACCTGCCAAACCGCACATGGCGGCTGATACGCTGTAGAATGGATCGCTCAGTGCCGAGCTCACAACGTATGATGTCATGGCGCTCACGTTGCCACCCTCGTGGTCCGAGTGCAGCACGAGATACAAGCGAACGAGTTCCTTCCATGCTGGGTCGTTGCTGACGCCGAGCATGTGCGCGAAGTTGTTCGAAAGATCATTGTCGTCAGCAAGAGGTGCGATCACGTCGCCCTTGTTGAAGCGAATACGGTAGATCGCTGCTGCAATACCAGGGATCGATGCGATCAAGCGAACAGAGTCGTTCACCATTGACTGCCATAGGGCATCCTTGCCTGCGCCCTTGTCGTATGCTGCACGGAACTCGCTTTCGCGCTCCAATGCAAGAAGACCAACGCTGAGCATTGCCATTGGATGCGAATCCTTTGGCATCGCCTTGAGCGTGTCGACCACGTACTGCGGAACTGCATAGTGCTTTGCGAATGCCGCGCGAAGCTCTGCAAGCTCTTCAGCTGATGCGCGCTCACCCGTAACGAGCAACCAGAACGTCTCTTCCGGCGTGATGTTCGTGAGGTCGAGGATCGGTGTGTTGCGAATGCGCAGTCCTTCATCAGCCGACACACTTGATGTGTCGCAAACCAATGCCGGGACGCCACGCATACCGCCGAGCACTTGCTCGATGGTTACACTGCCGAGAACGGTTTCGCCGTGTTCCTTGAGAAGGCTCGTGCGCTTTGCACGCAGGACTTCAGCTTGTGAGACGAGTTTGTTGTGTAGGATGCTCATGGGGGTCAACTCCGTTGGTATAGCATGCAAAACTACGAAAGCAGAGGATCCGAAAGAACGTAACTTTATCATGAAACGTTCGTTAGGCGCACCCATGAACAAAATCGGCGTTATCATCTCCCACGAATACCGCACCCGTGTCCGGGCTAAGTGGTTTATCGTCTCAACACTTCTGGC
>JAURNF010000153.1 GCA_030830285.1 Candidatus Kapaibacterium sp. | reverse complement strand
TGGCATGGAGAGGCAACGACGTACTTCAAGAAGGATCTTGCACTGCGCTATGGTGGCGACCTAAAGGTCAACGCGCGAGGCACCATCCAACGATCTCTCGCCGGTGGTGGAGATGCTGACTTCTACACGGTTCAGTTTCGCAATCCCGTCGACTCAGTGCGCGGGTGGACATCTGAACTGGATGCATGCATCCAATATGTTCGTGCTATTACAGGCGCCGATCGTGTGATACTGATCGGATATAGTATGGGCGGACTCGCAGCACGTTCGTATCTGGTTGATCACCTGCGTGATCATCATGTGAAGCGGTTGATTACGATCGGTACGCCACACGATGGATCCCCGTACGCACGCGTGTGGAATTGGAAAACGTCGCTAAAACGTTGTGTCGACGAGCAAAACGTTGTCCTTGCACAGCCATGCAAAGCAGCATTGGCCGCGCTCACATCTGTCGAAGGTGATGTGCCGTTTGATGCGCCCGCCGTGCGCGATTTACGACGTCCGGAAGATGATGGCGCGTTTCTCGCAGGACTGAACAAGCGTGCTCATCCGCTTGACGTAGAGTATGTAAGCGTGATTGGCGATGTTGATGTTATCGATGGCGTGAAGAAGCTGGAGCCACAAGCAATGCAAGAAGTCTTCCGCAAGATTCTTTCTGTGTTTGGCGGTTCGCTCTCGGAGCTCTTCGCCGATGGCGATGGCGTTGTCAGCACGCGAAGTCAGGACATGATGAACGTTGCCTACTTCAAAGCAGATCCATCGCGACGTCGCACATCGCGCGTGGTGAACATCAGCACCCTTCACGTGGCGCACCTAGCCCGCAATAGCGATGTGCAGCGCGCAAGCCTTGATGAGCGCGCATCCATCGTAGCTGCACGCGTGTGTCTGCGTGATGGCGCCCCCGTGCTCCTGGTGGATGTTGCCGACCATATTCCATTGCAGTGCGCTGTGACGATTGATCTCAAGGGGGATCAAGGAAAGCGCTTCGTAGCAACACGCGGTAGTTCAACAATGGTGCGCGATCACGATCAACTTGTTGCGCGATACGTTGTGCCGCTGGACGGAATGGATGTCGACACCGACCGCACGTATACGTTCGGAGTATCTGTGACGAACTCGTTTGGCTACGTTACTTCGACGACTGTTGTGTGGTAGTCGCGGCGTCGAACGGAAGCGGTACCTCGATCACGCCATAGGAGTATGGAGCAATCTCGTACTGATTGTACACGAGCATATAGCCTGTTGGCGTGATGCCGATTACCCCGGGGAGTGTGAAGCGCTCGTTTTCAAACCAGAATCCAGCTTTCGCAAATGAGTCAGTCGCGCTCATATTCACTTTGCGACGAAATGCTTGCTCAGCAGCGGCGATGAACACGCTCGTATCACGCACGAGATCGCGCCAGGTAATGCGCTCGCCCGTAGTGGCTCGGAATGCTGGCATGGCCACTACAGTGTTGCCGTGTGCTCCACCTGTGAAGCTGTATGCGCTTTGATAGATGCATATGATGCTGTCTGACCGCACGATCGAATCGCGTGCGATAAACGTCCAGTCACCACTTGCAGACTCGGGGAACTCCTTACGGAATGCCATCTTCTGCGCGAGGAATGTCGATACCGCATCGCCGATTGAAGGGGCAACCACAGCGTCGGGGTTTGGTCCAGCCAATGCTGCGAGATACGTCGACGCAAGAACGCCATTGATGCGAGATGCAACAGCGGAGTCGCCGTAGGCAAGTACCCGGTTGATACGCACGCCACCACAGTCATCCACACTGCACGACGAGTCAGTGCAGGTGTCGGGCATAACAACAAGGCTTGAATCGCGGAATGCGATTGATGATTCGACCGGTGTGTCCGCTTCACGTGATGCGCATCCGGCTATCACTGCACATGCAGTGACAACGAGCGCAATGTGGTGAAGCTCGCGAATCACAGAGATTACTTTGCGATGAGCAATGGCTTCGTGTCGGTGAAGCCTTGTGCTGACATCACGACGTAGTAGAGCGACGAGCTCATGTCGTGATCACGTGTTACGATCGTAGCTGTGTGCTCCCCGGCTGGGAGTTCGTCGTTAACCAATGTGGCAACAATTGCGCCTGTGACGTCATGCACGCGGATTGTGACGAACGAAGCTTCGCGCGTGACGAAGGTGATCTTCGCACGGTCTTGAACAGGGTTCGGAGCTACTTCGCTGAGTTCGAATGCTGCGGTTGGATCAACACCAGCAATAACGCGGGGCTCACCAACAGTTGTGTTGACTTGGAACTGACGGCGCTCAACGATTACTTGGATCGGTGAAGATTCGACCTTGGCGCATGGGTTGGCCATTGTGACTGTGTAAACAGCGGCCATATCTGGCGATGAGTAATTGTACCGGAGCTCTTGTCCAGTCTGACCCGGGATTGCTACACCGTTCTTGAACCACTGAATCTGGTAAAAGCTGACATCTTCGCCCTTGTTCACGGTGAGCAAGAACTCTCCGCCCAACGGCATACGCTTGATGCTTGCACCCGGCACTCCGTCGACGTTAGCCTGACGTGGGGTAGGGAGAATGCGAACGGTCGTGCCAGCTGCGAGGTCAGCGCTGAACACCGAAACGAACGCAAGAAGAAGCAGAATGCGTGTCATAGATCTTTTCCAGAGTTTGTCAGTGACTCGAATATACCGAGTTTGCAGACATCATTTTCCGTGCCATGCTCCCTTCCGACCCATTGCAGCCAGTCCACATCTTTATCACCGCCGGTGACCCATCGGGCGATGCCCATGCCGCACGGCTGATGGCCGAGATTCGCACGCATATCCCTACGGTTGTGTTTGAGGGGTTCGGTGGACCCGAGATGGAGCTCCAAGGACTTCGCTCATTGGCGCACATTCGTGATCTGGCCGTAACTGGATTCTGGGAGGTTGCCAAGCGCTACCGCTTCTTCCGATCGCTGCTCAATCGATGCGATGATGCAATTGCGCGTACACGCCCAGTAGCATTCATCCCGGTTGACTATCCAGGGTTCAACATGCGTCTTGCAGCACGCGTGCGCGCTCGTACATCGCAGCGCGTACCGGTGCTGTGGTACATCGCACCGCAACTCTGGGCATGGGGTGAACGTCGCGCAGCAAAGCTCGTTGCAGCCGTAGATCGACTTTTCGTGGTGTTTCCGTTCGAGGTAGAGTTTTTTGCTCGACACGGAATTCGAGCAGAGTATGTAGGACATCCTCTTGCAGAAGAAATTCCGCAGACAACACCGGAGCGCGTTTCAGGCGAGGTGTTGCTGATGCCAGGCTCACGCGCGCAAGAGCTCCATCATCACGTTCAACTACTTGCCGACGTTGTCGATGCCGTGCGTGCTCGTCGATCTGACGTCTCGTTCGTCGTCGCCCGAGCTCGCAACATCGATCGTCGCGCACTGCAGCCGCTTCTGTCACGTGGCGTAGCGTGCGTCGATGATGCACAT
>JAURNF010000020.1 GCA_030830285.1 Candidatus Kapaibacterium sp. | reverse complement strand
CACGGAAACTCTCGACATCGGGGCGGATGGCGCCTCGAAAATGACCGATGTCGAACTCATAGTCGGTACGACCATCAATGATGATTGCGTCGCCACGTTCCAGACGTTCCTTCCACTCAACAGGCGAAAGATGGGTGCCTGTGACGTCATTTGGATTCGACGGCAGATCGGCACGAAACGTGACGAGTTCGTTCTTGACACGAACGAACATCTTCTTGAACGTGTGTCCTTCAACTTCGTCAACTTTAAAGACCATTGATGCGAACCTTGGGTCGGCATGCATTGCTGCACGATACGCATCGCAGGCTTCGACGGTGCCTGATACCGTTCCATTGAGTCCTTCGGTGGCTACCAAAATCCGTCCGCGAAGCTGTAGCGACTCGCAAAGAGTACGGTGGTCAGCGGCAAAGCTCTCTGGATCCTCGATCGGAACAAACTGATAGTAGAGCAATACGTGGTACAATGGTGCAGTCCTTGTAGCGTCCAACAAAACGTTACGAATCTACGAGACTGGTTGCGAACAGTGGCTCAGGAGGTTGTAACTTTGTCATGCAGCTATCAAAGAGATGAGAAGAACCGAACACAGTACACTAGTCCTAGTCGCTCTCGTAGCCCTGTGGTTTGTCCCGCAGATGAGCGAGGCGCAGCAAGGGGTTAATCCGTACGTATCCATCGTTGGACGCGAGTCGAATCTACAGACGCGCATCTCGATGGGGATGATACGTCGTGGTGTAGCTGACTTGAATGCGCTCACGACGGCTGTGCTTGGTTCAGCTGTCGCCGACAATGTGACCTTCGATCAAGGTGCGATTCTGGCACGGTCAGGGTATCGACCGTCGGCGATATTGGGGTTTGAGCCCCTTGTCAAACAGCGCAGGAATTCGCCCTTCGCCGCGTTTGCACGAGCTGAACAGGGTCTGCTTTCTATTGAAGATGGCAGGTATTCCGAGGCGATTGAGTTCCTCCAAGACGCTACGCAGCGCGCGTTGCAGGCAGAGCAGTCACGTTCCGATACGACGTACCGCGACCTTGCGCATCTCGCATTGTTCTGGGAAGGTGCTGCTCGCGCATCGCTGGGTCAGCACCAAGAGAGTCTTGTAGCCTTTGCGCAGTGTGCTGCGGTTGATAGCACGGGTGCATATGCTGCGTGGGCGCACTATGCCCTCGGACAGGTCCTTGAACGGAATGGCGATCTCGCTGCTGCTGCGGCAGCGTATCAACAGTCATCGCGCGTTCGACCACGCGATCCAGTTGCATTGGGAGCACGGGCTCGCCAAGCCTCTGTGTACCTGGCCCTGCGACAACCACAGCGAGCGCTCGACGTATTGACAGACATCGATACAGTGTTAGCACAAACGGCTAGACTTGATACAACAGGTGTTGCTGGTGCCGAGACGGTCGAAGAGGTTGCTCTTCTACGATCTGAGGCATTAACCTTGATGGGCTCGTATCGTCAGGCGTTGCAGCAGTGTGAGACATTTCTCCGTGCGTATCCAACGTCAGTCTATCGTTGGCACGTTGAGTTGCATGCAGGCTATACGGCTATGCATTTAGCCGACTATGCGCGCGCACTCACGTACTTTGATACAGTCCTCGATTCTGTGTCTGATGAATCATCTGCGATACGTCAACAAGCGCTTCTCTATCGAGCGGTTGTACTCGCACGAAGTGGTCGTACAGTCGAAGCGCAGAAGGCATTTCAAGCGTTAAGTGTTCAGTCGGGATATCCGTTTCAGGCACATGCTCTCGTAGAGCTGGGCCAGATGTTGTACCAACAGAGTGCATACGATGAAGCACGGATGTCGCTCGAAAAGGCCGAGCGCCTCTCTCCCGATGCCACCGTTACGCTTCGTGCGCAAGTATTGCTTGGCGCATGCTTGATAGAATCACAACAATGGTCGAAGGCAGCGGCAGCGTATGAACGCGCGCAGAAGATTGCTGAAGAGGCGACAGAGCAGGTTGTGCCAGAGCGCTTCGCACTTCTTGCAGAGATTCGCCTCAAGCGGGGCATAAGTCTGGTGCAAGCCACGCAGATCCGTCCGGCGATAACTGCTCTGACGGAGTTCCTGGGCAATCACCCTGATGATGCTCGTCGTGACGAAGGCACATTCTGGTTAGCAGAGGCAATGTATCGCGCTGACCTTTTGAAGAATGCACAAGAGTTGTACGAAGAAGTCGTGCGACGCTACACAGCGAGTCCACGACGCGAAGAAGCGCTCTACGGTTTGGCATGGACGTACTTCCGTAGAAGAGACTTTGAACGGTCCACTTCGATGTTTGGTGAGCTGCTGCGTACATACCCGGCCACGAAGTACGCTACTGAAGCTCTTGCACGTCGTGGTGATGGACTGTTTATCTCTCGTCAGTTTGCAGCTGCTGCGGAACAGTACAGTCGAGCGGCATCAGCAGATCCAGGTAGTGATGATGGTCAGTATGCCGCGTATCAGGCAGGCCAGGCGTCGTACCGCGCTGGTGACCATGCAGGAGCGACCAAGGATCTCCGATTGTTCATTCAGCGCTATCCTCGTAGCCGCCTGGCCGACGACGCGCTGTTTCTCATCGGATGGATAGCCTTCGAGGATCGCAATGATCTGCTCGCACTCGACGAGTTTCAGCGTTTGCTCACGGCCTATCCCGACGGTGACATGTCGGTGCGTGCTCTCTATACAACCGGAGTTGCCCAGTTCAATCTTCGTCAACAAGATGCCGCTCTTGGAACGTTCAGAGGCGTGTTGGCCCGTTATCCATCACACGCGCTTGCTACCGAGGCTGCAAAGAAGATGCAGACAATCCTCCTCGGTCAAGGCAGAACACAAGAAGCTCTCGACGTTGCAGATTCGTTGATGATGGCAAATCCTCAGTCGGTAGCCGCTGAAGATTTTGCCTTCAAGAAGGCAGAGATCTTTTACTCGGGGCAGAACTTCTCGAACGCTGCGAGTGAATTGGAATCCTTCATGAAGAAGTATCCTTCTTCGGAACGTAATGACGAAGCGTTGTACCTACTCGGACAAACGTATCTCTCGATGAATGACGAGCAGCAGGCACTAGCTGCGTTCCGTCGTATCGATAAGGCATACCCACGGAGTCCGTTCCGTGTTCAAGCGTACTTGGAGACTGCAGAGTATTACAGAGCGAATGCGAATAGTCGCTCAGCAGATTCAATGTACACTGTGGTGTGGAACGATATGTCGCATGACTCTGATGCTGCGTCACAGGCCGGATATTCACGAGCTATGCTGGCATATGAGCGTGGTGATACGGTTGCTTCACTCACGCGATTCCGAGAAACCGCAGACCGCTTTGCGGGCAAGGAATATGCCGAGCAGGCGCGCTATCAGGTGGCAACGTTGTATCGCCGTGGAATCAATGTCGATAGTGCGGCCTACCACCTTGGTATTCTCGTGACGCGTACTGATCGTCCGCACCTAGTAGCAAATGCACTCTACGACCTCGGCGGGATCTATAAGGCAGCCCGCCGCTATGATGATGCAATCAGTGTACTCGAGCGACTCCGTAATGATTACGCTGGGTTTGAAGACGCGTATTCAAAAGGTCTGCTCGATCTTGGTGAGTGCTATGAAAAGGTCAAACGTCTTGACGAAGCCATACAGGTTTATGGAGTCGTCCGTGACCTGCGTCCTGATGATTTTGGAAAGACTGCTGTGAGCCGACTTCTACGACTCCGAAAGGTGCGCCGATGAAGTACGTCCTCATTGCTCTGATCATGATACTTCCGTGTATGATGGTTGCGCAGCAACAACCCGCACCGCCCCCGAATGCGCCAGTAGAGCTGCCGGAAGTGTTGGTCACTGGTAAGGAGTTGATCGATGTTGGAGCTGGATCAAAGCAAGCGCCATCACGTCCGCCAATTCTTTCGGCAACACGTCTCGATTCCCTTAACCCGAAGGAAAAGCTTCCAATTCCACGTCTTCCGTCGCGGAGTCTTCCGTCACTCAGACGTCCGTTTGCGTTCTATCCAGGCTACATCGATGCGTCGATGGGTACACTGCTTACACCGTCTGTTGCTGCAGGATATTCCTTCCAGACAGCAGGGTACCGCATTGATCTTGACGCCGATGTGGAGGCAAGTCAGGGATGGGTCGATCATTCTGGATATCTGCGCTCAGCACTTCAGCTTCGTAGTACCTACATCGCGCCAGATCAGTTCATCGTCTTTGGTGGAAGCACGACGCATGTGAATGCGAATGCTTCGTACGGCACGTACAACCTGTTTGCGCGTCCAGATGCTGCAGAGCGACAGATCGTACGCGCAGGTGCCGCAATAGATGTCGATGGTTCGTTTGATGAGTTCGATTATGAAGCATCAGTAGGGTACGCTGCACACTCGATGAATACGACAGGGTTCGCCCTCCTTGCTGACAACGCGTTGCATGGACACATGGGAATGCTACAGCGTGGGGAAGGATTGCGTTGGGGTGGCGATGCACGTGTTGCTCTGAGAAGTTTAGCAGGTGCGGACTACCCATTTATGCAGCTCAATGCTCGTGGAACATGGTCGGAGGGTACGACTCGCATTCGTGCGGCAATTGGACCTCAACTTGGAATATCGACACGTGGTGACGAGAGAGTTGGACTTGCTGCTGATGTGCATGCTGACGTGCGTGTGTCACCTGATGTAACGGTCCTGGCATCCCTAACAAGCGGCCTCCGGCAAGTGGCATTCGGTGACCTTTATTCGACGAACCCATACCTTGATAATGCGCTTGCTGTTGACGTGCCGTATGATGTGGTCGCAATTGGCGGCACACTTACATACCACCCGTCTATTCGATTCACACTATCGGGAAGCCTTCGGCTTCGTATAACAGAACGCGAACCCGTGTGGTATTCGTCAGCATCAGGTGTGTTTGCACTTCATTACCTCGCCGTTCGACGCCGTGACGCATCCATCGATGCGCGATACGCAGCGAGTGCATCTGATGAACTGCGTTTTGATGCTACACTGACGCAAGCGAATGTTGTTGACAGTGCGGCTCAGCCGTACCTGCCTGTAGCACTCGTCTCGTTAACCTACCGTCGTGAATGGACGTCGGCGTTGTCATCTGACCTTGGCGTTGTATACGTCGGGCAGCGATGGGCTGATATGTCCGAGCGCGTCGCACTTAGCGGGT
>JAURNF010000152.1 GCA_030830285.1 Candidatus Kapaibacterium sp. | reverse complement strand
GTGGGCGGTGATGAGGGTGTCGAGGGAGGAAAGGCAGGATGCGATGCGTTGTTGTTCGTTCAGATTCGGAACGGGTATCAGTAGCTCGGAGAACTGCGAGTAGCTGACCATCTTGCCATCACGTAAACCCTCAAGGTTCCGCGTAAGGATGCGGATAAACCTGTCTGTCTTTAGATAGTGCTTGAAATACTCGTTGTCTCCTGCAGCGCATCGTCGGAGGATGACATAGGCCGGGCTGCAGATTCCATGATACCGTGAATACTCAATACCACCCTGGAACGATCTGAGGCTAATAATGAAGTCGCCCAACTGAACGACTTTGTAGCTCTCGATGCTCTTTTCTGTAACCGAAACATTGTAGTCGATCAGGTCTCGAGGGATTGCCCCGTGTTCTTGCGTAATCGCAAGAACGGGTAGGCCCGGTTTCGGATTGCGATCATTGATTTGATCAAACAGAGCGTTACCCGTCTCTACTTTCCATCCCTCCACATCCCGAAACTCCGGGAAGCGAAGTTTGGGTATGAGCGAGGGTGTTGCGTCAACCTTTGTGGCTTTGGTTTTCGTCTTACTGCTCATACGCGCTGAGTCCTGAGATGTCGCGTCCACCGGCGCGCTTGCGAAGCAGTGGGGCGAGTTCATTCATGAGAGATAGCTCGGCATTGGTGCGATCCTTCCAACTGAGGTCGAGTGGTGCCATGAGATCGCTGAGCTGTTCACCATCGAAGATCATACGATCAAGGATAGTGTCAACAAATCCCTGCAATGTATCGGTGTCGAGACTATGCCGTACTGCTATGGATGCGAGTTCCTTGTGGCTCTTCTCCGCCTTGAATCGCGTATAACCTTCGCGAATGTCATGCTCACTAAGACCCTCACCAGCGCGTAGCGTTCCGATATACTCAGCAATATCATCTCGCTCGTCCATGAACTTTGCATCTGAGCTAATCAGACCGATAAGCTCCTCGCGCGTCATGGTAGACTTCCCTGGTTCCTTCGCGGAATACCGAGTGATCAGACCCATGATGTAGTCATAGTCTATCACTGCCGATGCAAAGAGCACAAACTCAAAGTCGAGCTGCTCCGCTGATACATCATCTATTTCCTGCTCGGCAGGCCGACTGCGCTGCTCACGCAGGCGCTTCGCATTGTCGAGATACGCAACTTGGAATCCTCGCAAGTCGGAATCAGGTAGGATCTCACCGATCACTTCGCGCTGCTGGTCTTCAAGATCGGTGTATTGATCAAGCTGTCGCTTTAAGCTCTGCACCTCTTTGAAGGTCTCGATGTAGGCGATCCGTGCAGCATCGCCCTTGAGATTAGCTACCGCAGATGGTTCGCACTCCAGACCTTGCGATGTCATGAACTCACGGAACCTCTGTACGGCGCTCGAGTATTTCTCAATCATCACCGGCGCAGAATCGACGAGCCAAATCTCGCGAGCTTCCTCACGTGTCTTCTCGCCAGAGAAGAGCGCAATGGCTGCGTCAACGGCCTCTTGCTGCTGACGGAAGTCAAGGATGTTACCAGATGGCTTCGACCCATTAAGCACACGATTTGTGCGTGAAAACGCCTGGATCAGCCCATGATACTTCAGGTTCTTGTCAACGTACAACGTGTTCAAGTACTTTGAATCAAAACCCGTGAGGAGCATATCAACAACAATTGTGATGTCGATCTTCTGCGTGGCAGGATAATCCTCATTCAACCACTGCTGGTCCTTAATGCGCTTTTGGATGTCCTGGTAATACAAGTCGAATTCGCTAACACGGTGGTTTGTGCCGAACCGCGCGTTGTACTCAGCGATGATTCCTGCCAGTGCTGCCTTCTTTCCCTCTGGGTCGACTTCGTTATCCGCCTGCTCCTGCGGTAAGTCCTCCTGAAGTTGCCTCACGTCAGGATCGCCCTGCGCAGGTGGCGAAAACACACAAGCGATGTTCAGTGACTTGAAGTTTGGATCTTCAGCGTGACGTTCCGCTTGCAATGTTTTGAACAAGGCGTGATACTCGATCGCATCGTTGATCGAGGCCGTCGCAAGAATCGCATTGAACTGTCGTCCAGCCGTCACAGTATCGTGCTTAGCAAGGATTGCGTCGATCACTGCACGCTTTGCAAGGGCTTCGCCAGGCTTGGGAGTGGCGTCACCTTCAGGCTTGTAGTAATCGATGCGAAACTTGAGAACATTTTTGTCTTCGATCGCATGCGTGATGGTATATGCATGCAATTGCTTCTCGAACACATCGTCCGTTGTCCGCATTGAAGCATTTGTTCCTTCGATCTTGTGCGTCGTTGCATTAACCTCGAAGATCGGAGTGCCTGTGAACCCAAAGAGCTGAGCTTTTGGGAAGAATTTCTTGATTGCTCGATGATTTTCCCCAAACTGGGAGCGGTGGCACTCATCGAATATGAATACGATGCGCTTATCTCGCAGAACTTCTAACTGTTGCTTGTACGAGGGTGGACCGCCCCCTTTGCGTTGATCATTAGGTTTGTCTGATTCATCGAGCGCTAGACCCAGCTTCTGGATGGTGGTAACAATCACCTTGTCGGCATAGTTATCAGACAGGAGACGTTGCACGAGCGAGGCCGTGTTCGTGTTTTCCTCGACACACCGTTCTTGGAAGCGATTAAACTCCTCACGTGTTTGCCGGTCGAGGTCCTTTCGGTCAACAACAAAGACACATTTGTGAATATTCTCGTTCTGCTTTAACAGCGTCGATGCTTTGAATGATGTGAGCGTCTTCCCACTGCCTGTCGTATGCCAAACGTATCCATTGCCGTTGTTCTCTTCGATGCACTTGACAATGCTGTGTACAGCATAGATCTGATACGGTCGCATCATCAAAAGCTTCTGCTCACCCGCAACGAGCACCATGTAAAGACTTATCGTGCGTGCGAGATCGCACTTTCGCAAGAAGCGGTCGGCAAACTCTGAGAGATGACTAATCTTCCTGTTCGATTCATCAGCGTACTCATAGATCGGCAGAAACTGTTCCTGCGCGTTAAAGCTGAAGTGCTTCGTGTTATTGTTCGCGAAGTAATACGTCTGGTATCTATTACTCACGATAAAGAGCTGCATAAAGCAGAGAAGCGACTTCGTGTATCCGTTCCCAGGATCACTCTTGTACTTTACAATCTGTTCCATCGCTGCGCGAGGACTGATGTTTAGTGTTTTGAGCTCTACCTGCACAACAGGAATGCCATTGATGAGCAGCACCACATCATAGCGGTGATGACTGTTGTCAGTATTCATTCGCAGCTGATTGACAACCTCGAAGTCATTCTTACACCAGTCTTTAATGTTCACCAGCGTGAACATGAGAGGCGTTCCATCATCCCGCACGAAACTGTTGCGATCTCGAAGTATCCGTGATGCAGCGAACACATCCGACGTGACAATCTCGTCGAGCAACCGACGAAACTCAGCGTCTGTGAGTACGACACTATTGAGCGCCTCGAACTTCTCTCTGAAGTTCTGTTCTAATGAAACACGATCACGAATATCCGGCCTGTATACGTACTTCAGACCCTCCAGTTGGGCTATGAACTCGTCTTCGATATGACGTTCACGTACGATCCACTTCCGTGATCCGTGACCGTCGTCATACCTGAAGTCACCAGGCGCTGTTAAGTCCATAGAGAGATGTGATAGTCGTATGTGCTGTATACTGTTGAACTGCTAAACTGGTGCGAATTGAAGCATACATCAGGCGATTCGCACGTCGTGAATTTACGACATGCAGACCTCTTGCCGATACCTCTGACAGATGCGTGACAGAGCACGAATGTAGTGGGGCATGCGACGTATGTTGGCGGATCGCAGTATTCATCAACACACGCATTAGTAAGAGGTCTCACAGCCTCTTCACCATCACTTCGCGCATGCGAATAATGCGCTCGG
>JAURNF010000151.1 GCA_030830285.1 Candidatus Kapaibacterium sp. | reverse complement strand
CGTCTTGCGCAAGTCAATGATGTGGATTCCGTTGCGCTCCATAAAGATGACTGGGCGCATCTTTGGATTCCACCGACGCGTAAGGTGTCCGAAGTGTGCTCCGGGCTCAAGCAGTGCCTCAACGGTACCTGCTGCCATAGTAACCTCAAATTGTAATGTGGATGAATCCTCTGCATGGTTCGAACCACCGGACCCAGCATTGCTAGGCTCCACCAGTGGAATTCCCACACATGTGTTGAATTTGCTTCGTTTATCGCTTCGAGAACTGGAAGCGCTTACGTGCCTTCTTCTGACCGTACTTCTTCCGCTCGACCATACGTGGGTCACGCGTAAGAACACCAGCCGGACGAAGTGCGCCGCGTAGTTCTTCGTTGTACTCTACAAGGGCACGCGCAACACCAAGGCGCACAGCCCCAGCTTGCCCGCTCTTACCACCACCGCGAACTGTCACAAACACGTCAAACTGATTGTCCGTCTTTGTGAGCTCAAGCGGCAGGAGCGCATCACGACGGTATGTTTCCACCGTGAAGTACTCTTCGATTGATTGGCGATTTACAAGGACATTGCCTGTTCCACTTGTGAGGCGGACTTGTGCAACACTTGTCTTGCGGCGACCTGTTCCTGCGTACGTCTTCATGTTTGCTCCGTTATCCCTTGATTCCGAGGTGCTTGTATGGCAACTCGTAGGCCTTTGGCTGCTGCGCTGCATGTGGATGCTCGCTGCCCGCGTAAACCTTGAGCTTCTTGACCATCAGTCGGCCAAGGGTGTTCTTTGGAAGCATACCCTTTACGGCGAGCTCCACTACTTCTTCTGGCTTTGTTTGCATGAGCTTCGAGAACGAGCGCATACGACCACCACCAGGATATCCTGTGTTGTGGAAGTATTCCTTCTGCTCGGCACGCTTGCCTTCCATCACCACCTTGTCGGCGTTGACTACTACGACGAAGTCGCCACAGTCAACGTGCGGTGTGAAGAGTGGCTTATGCTTGCCACGCAGGAGTGTTGCGAGTTGCGTCGCGAGACGGCCAACTGTAAGGCCATCGGCGTCAACAACCCACCATTCGCGCTGCACATCTTGCTCGCGAATCGACTTGGTGATGTTTCCGTGCTGATTCATGGTCATTACCCCGGGAAGGGGCTCCTTCGTCACATTGGATTTATTAGAGCTTGCAAACATACGGGAGTGGAGTGATTTCACCAAACGATAGGTGCGAATCGTCCCGAAATGGTCAGTCGGAGAATACGACCGAAGCGAAACTCACGGCACTGGCAGTTTCGGCTTCATGCCATATATCATAGGCAGTTACGTCGCCTCTGCCTGGCTTCAGAGCGTGCAGAGCGACCATCGTGGGAGCATATCCACACACCCGGAATTGATGATCGGAGGCGGCAAGTTCTGCGTCGTACCCTTGCGCGTCGGCGCGCTCGAGGTGCGTCAGGAGCCGGGCATCAGCGTCACGAACGGTATCGATGAGGTGTTCTGCCGCCTGAGCGTCACCGAATTTCCGTCCAACGTGGGCCAGATCCCCAGAGATGCACCATACCGCTTGAACCCCAGATGCGTCAATGGCGCTCCGCAGGGCCTGTACGGCCTGGTCGAGGATTTCGGGAGATGCACATGCAGCGGGGGTAACGAGGATCGGCACAACCCGGAAGGACTTCCCTGCCCAGAGGTGCTTGAGCGCTGTGATGTGCAATTCGAGTGAGTGCTCTGGACGATGCGCAACGTCTGTTGTGGCCACATTTGGCAGTGTCTGCGCAAGGAGCGACACCATGACCTTGTCGGTTTGCGCAGTTCCGAACGGCGTCTGGTAGTCCTTCGACGTCAGAATAAAGGCGTCATCAGACCAATAATGTGATGTACCAACTGCAATCACGAGCTCGGCAGGATGATCTCGCAATGGAAGCAGTCCGGGAGCATATACGTGTGGTGCAACTCGATAGTCGATGTGCGGCACGAGCACGGCGCGAGGGAATGCCGTTGTGCGGTCGTAATCAGGAGACTGACCAGATGGCAAGCCAAGTACGGAAGTGAAGAACTCGCCGGCTTCGTCTGCATCCTCTGGATACGATGTACCTGCGCACACGGGTGGACGTTCCGAGCGGGCGTCCCACTCGGCTTCGATAACAGTTTGGCGCGCCACAAATCCATCATCCTCGAGATAGCCGAGCGTTGAGAGCTGTTGCACAAACGCGCGAACACGCATCATCTCGGCTCCATCTGGGGCGACAGATGATGCTACGGCGAGATCGTCAAACGTTGTTTCGCCATCGCACGCCTGCAAGAGATCGAGCATTTCGACGTGCACCATGATGGGTCCGTCGGCAATGCCAAACGGATCTGATAACACAAGAAACTGCTCTCCGTCCTCGGTGTGTACCGAGAGTTGGATGTCTACTCGTAGTGCTGGAAGAACGTCGTGCATGAGAACAGTTACTTCTTCTCGATTGCTGCACGCAACCGTCGCACTACCCAGATGCCAGCGCCACCACTGATGGCAAAGAGAAGCGCCGCAACGAGGTACAACATCTCACCTGTCCATATCGCTGCCACAACAACAAGCACCACGCAGATTGACGTCGAGATGAGGATCGTGATTAATGCGCTCGTAAGGGTCGAGGATGTGCGTGATGATGGTGTCATTTCTGAAGTCTCACATTTGAATTCGTACGATACGACGCTGCATAGTCAATGTAGTTCTGTGCGCTCTGCTCGAGGAACGCTACTTCGTCATCGGTAAGTTCACGAACAACCTTCGCAGGAACACCCGCAACGAGTGTGCGGGATGGCACCACAAATCCAGGTCGAACAACTGACCCTGCAGCGATCATTGCATGGTGCTCAACGTGGGCACCGTCGAGCACAGTGGCATTCATACCGACAAGCACATAGTCATCGATGGTGCATCCGTGGAGCATCGCGTGATGTCCGATGGTTACTCCGTTTCCAATGTTGAGTGGGTGCTTGTTAATCGTCACGTGCAGCATCGCAAGATCCTGCACATTCGTGCGTTCGCCGATACGAATCTGATGGACGTCGCCACGCATGACAACATTGAACCATACGGTAGAGTCCTTACCGATATGCACGTCGCCCACGATCACAGCTCCGCGTGCGACAAACACGCTATCGTGTATTGTAGGTACCACACCTGCATATGGCAGGACGTTGTCGCGAGATTCTACCATAGGATCCTCATCACCCTCGTCGAGAAAACTGTGCTGTTTCGCCTTCGATCTTCCACTGCTCGAGATGTTCAAGCAGGTACGTGCGTGCCTGCTCGGCATCATTTGTGATGATGCCATCAAGGATCGCTTCCTCTATCATCCACTTCATGTAGCCTACGGCACGGCATGGCGCCATTCCGGTGATCTGCATGATTTCTTCACCGCGCACCGGACTTTGAAACGCACGAAGTTGATCGCGTTCACGCACATCCTCGACTTTTGCTTCAACGATGGCGTAGTTGCGCAGATACTTGGTGGCGCGCTGCTCGTTCCGCGTTGTGATGTCGGCCCTGCATAGCGTGAAAAGATCCGAGATCGCATCACCTGCCTGTACTGCCAAGCGTCGTATTGCTGAGTCAGTTACGCCTTCGTCGACAAGCATCATCGGACGTTGATGCAGTCGCACGAGGGTCTCTACGTACGAGAGATGCTGCATCGGCAGCTTCATTCGACGGAAGATTCGCTCCTGCCAACGTGCGCCAACTTCCTCATG
>JAURNF010000150.1 GCA_030830285.1 Candidatus Kapaibacterium sp. | reverse complement strand
TGGATGATGAACATCATTCATCAGCTTCTTCTCGAGCCATCGCCAGACGCATGGATTATCTGGCTGCAAACACACGTTGATCCGTTCCTATCTGATGCCATCGCACGCATGCCCTTGATCTTCGAACTCGGAGAGGTATGGGTGTTCTGGTTGATCATGGTTCGTGTGTTCATCAAAACCGACCACCCCGAGATTGTAGATCCTGAGCCACTTGGTAGGGGGCGCACCATCATCGGATGGACTGCGATTGTGATCCTCATTCTGTGTCTTTCTCCACGCGCTATTTTTATCGCACCATGACATCCCGCCATCATACAGTTCTAGCCACGCTCCTTGTACTTGGCGGTCTGTATGTGATGCGCCTTGCACATGTAGAGATTCAGCCATATCCCGAAGCATTGTACGCTCTGCGTGGTCTGAGTATTCAGCACACAATGCAATGGCTCGACCAAGCCGCAGCTGCGCCGGGTGGAATGTACTCGGCGATGATGGCACCACTTCCAGCTTGGATGATAGCCGTCGGTATCGATGTTGTAGGTCCGACGCCTCTTGCTGTGCGTTGGTTCGCAGTGCTCTGCACGATGATTGCCATGCTGCTCACATATGCGTTGGCACGCCGTGTGGTTACGTTCGAGAGTTCGGTGATGTCGATGGTGATCGTTGGTACGAGTATACCTTTCATCGTGTTCGGACGCCAGGCAGAGACGTTGGTACCCTTTGTTGCCGCAGCGCTCACTATGGTATGGTCTGTGGTGTCACGAGCCGATGTTGACACGCGCGGCGCTGCCGCGATACGAACCCTCACGCTCACGCTAGCCACAGCTGTTGGACTGTTAACTGCGCCGATTGCAACGCTGATTGTCGTGATCGGATTACTGCTGTTCCTGCGTGTGCCGGGTCAGCGTATCTGGACGCTTCTCGGCATCGGGGTTGGACTGCTGCTTGGACTGCCTTGGTGGGCTATCATGCTGTCGCGCTACGGTGATCAAGTATTCCTTGCATGGAGTCTGCCGCATCCAACGCTCACTGATCCATCTGGTGGAATTCTCAGCCCAATTGCGTTTCTCATCCTCGCAAGTCCAATCCTTGTCGTGACCGCTATATGGGTTGTGAGTGTGATCAGGCATCGTGCTGAACTGCTGCGTAGAGACCAGCCAGAGATTGTCATGCTCGGCTTGTGGCTCGTTGTCGGAATGTTCAGCATTGCATTCTCGCAGCATCGATACATGTCGCAAGCTGTCATGTTGGTGCCACCCGCATCGATCCTCTCTTTGGTTGCTCTTGAGCGCGTGCGACGTGAGGCGCAACCACGGATGCTGTTGGTGACGTATCTCCTTATCGCAATTGCGGCTGTATGGTATGGTGCTGAGCACCTGTTGCACGACCGTCTCAATCTCCAAACGGTGATGCTTGGCATTGCGATTTGTATGGTTGCCGTCGTTGTCTTGCTGCAGCAAGTCCGTGGCCGATCACGCCAACAGGTCGCTGCCGTTCGCTTGTATCAACCGGTAGTCTATGGCGCTATTGCCGTTGCAGCACTTGTAGCGCTTGTGAATGTTGTGCGTCCTGGGCCTTCAACTGTGGTAGGCGGACGTCAGGTAGCGCGATTGATGCTTGATGATACGCTCTTCCACAAGTCATTTGCGTATGTGTTTCATAACGCATCTGAGACAGATGCGGTGAATGGACAGTTGGAGTGGTACACACAAGGGTGGATGTCGGGAAGTAAGCCTGGTTTCACGCATATGTCGATTGCGTTGCCATCAAACGAATCTGACGAGGCCACGCTCGCCATTGCGCGCCTGCTTCCGTGGGTTGTGTATTACCATCCGCAAGATCGAGCGACACTCATCCAAGATGTTCAGCAGTCGCTACAAACAACACACGCCGCCGTGTTTGAATCGCGTCACTACACGTTGTACAAGCTGCGTTAAGCGTTCGACGTGAACTGCAGAGCGTGGAGCTTTGCATACACGCCTTGTGCAGCAAGAAGCTCTGTGTGGGTGCCCACTTCTGCGATCCGTCCTTGATCAAACACAACAATGCGATGAGCATTGACAATTGTCGAGAGACGGTGTGCTACGATGATCGCCGTGCGGTTTGCAAGTACGTCGTCGATAGCCTCTTGAACCAAGCGCTCCGACTCTGTATCGAGGGCTGATGTTGCCTCGTCGAACAGCAAGATGCGAGGTTCGCGATAGAGTGCACGGGCAATAGCAATGCGCTGACGTTGTCCACCGCTCAGGCGCATACCGCGATCGCCAATCATTGTGTTGTAGCCTTCGGGCATCGCCGAGATAAAGCCATCGGCATGTGCAATCGTCGCAGCCGCGCGAACGCGATCGAGGTCAGCCTGGGCATCGCCAAGACTAATGTTGTTCGCAATCGTGTCGTTGAACAGCATTGTCTCCTGCGAAACAACGCCAAAGATGTGTCGATAGGACGCAAGGTCGAGGTCGCGCACATCCGTTCCATCGAGACGGATTGTTCCGCTGCGTGGATCGTAGAACCGCAAGAGCAAATCGAGCATCGTAGACTTGCCGCTTCCCGAAGCACCCACAAACGCAACGGTCTCACCCCGTGCAATTGTGAGCGTGATGTCGTGAAGTACTTCATTGTCACCATACGCAAACGACACATTGTCGATCGCGAGGGTTGGTTGCTTCTCCAATGCCGATACGGTACCAGATGTAATCGATGGCTTCTCGTCGAGCACAGCCGCCACGTTCGCTCCGGCTGCAACGCCGCGCTGCATTTGCGCAATGGTGTTAACAATCACGCCGATTGGCTGCATTAAGCCGAACAACAAGAACAAGAACGTAACGAGGTTCGATGGTGTGATTGCACCCGAAGCACGTTCCATGCCACCGACGTAGAACACGGTGACCAAGGCGAGAATGCCAAAGGTGTCGTTGAACACAGGGATAAGGCTCATCACGCGCGTGTTGCGCACAGCTCGGCGTACGTATGCTGCTGTTTGCTGCATGAACCGCTCGGCAACACTTGGCTCAACGCCCATGCCCTTGATAACGCGTATTCCCAGGACCGATTCTTGAAGCGTTGATGTGTAGTCTGCCTGTGCAGCCTGCATCTTCGATCCGTAGCGACGCAACACTGAAGTAACTGAGCGAATGAGAAGCAACCCAAGCAACGCTACGCCAACCGAAATCACGGTCAGCTTTGCGCTAATAACCATGAGAAGCACGATGTAGATAATCAGCGTTGATGCTTCGCGCCAAAGCGTCGTTACAGAATTGATTGTTGCATGATTGAGCACACCGACGTCGTTCGTGAGCAGAGAGATGATGTCTCCTGTTTTACGCCGTGTGAAGAAATCAATCGAGTGCTGCGTGACGTGCAGGAATAGCGTGTCACGGATTCGCTTCACGATCCCTTCTTCGAGTCGAATCGAAATCACATTGCCCAGGTACTTCATCAAGCCACGTACGAGGAATAATGCGAAGATCACGATGCTGATGTTGCGGATCGACGTTCCGTAGTCTGGAGCGATGATTAACGATGCTACAATCTCGTCGAACTTCGCTTTCAGTCCGGACGCCATGGTCGTAGTACCGGCAGATGCAATTGGTCCTGCTGAGCCGAACAGCGTTCGGAACACTGGCTCGACGATCGCTAACGTGAGCGCATTTGCAGCAGAGAACAGAAGGTTCGCCAGCGTCGAAAACAGAATGAGTTTCCAGAACGGGCGGACGAAGGGAAGCATCTTCCCAGCAAGTTCTCGAACGGTATAGTGATGCGGTTGGCGCACAGAAGCGGTGGTTGACGGATTCGTGGGTAGATCAGTGTGAGAGGGACCGTTGATACGATGCTGCATATGATCGAATTGCAGAAGCGATCGAAGACGCGATTGCGGCCTGTCCCTTGGGGGAGGCAAGATACTCGGCATCAGAACGGTTTGAAAGGAAGCCCGTCTCGATCAGTACGTTTGGCATGGAGGCGCCGACAAGGACGAAGAAGCCGGCCTGACTCACACCTCGGTCAGTCAGGGGAGTTTGACCCGTTACTTCGCTCTGAATCGAAGCAGCAAATGACTCAGACAAACGCACGAAGCTGCGTTGTGCCATCGTGGCCACGATGATCTGATCTTCGGTCATTCCATCGTAGCGACGCTGAGACTGTTCGAATTTGACTGACGCATTTTCGCGTGAGGCGACGCGAGCCGCATCATCGTTGCGACCAGGTCGGAGGATGTAGGTCTCGCATCCATGCGCAGGGTGCGGCTTTGTAGGCATGCTGTTGCAATGGATACTCAGGAAGAGTTTGCCGCCTGCGTCGTTTGCGATCTGTGTTCGTCGAAACAGTTCAAGAAACACGTCTGTATCGCGCGTCATCACAACCTTTGTCGATGGCATGAGTTCACCAAGGCGTGCACGCAAGAGTTTTGCGATTGAGAGCGTAACATCCTTCTCGTAGACGCCATTGACGCCCTCCGCTCCAGCATCCTTGCCGCCATGACCTGCATCGATCACAATCACGTCGAGCGACCACTTACCGCGACCCGGCTGATGCTGCCGTGGTGCGATGTCCTCGGGCTCTTGCGGTTTCCGTGACTGGATCACACAGACGAGATCACGCTGACCGTCGCGACGGAGCACGACGGAGTCGGTGGGTGCACACTTGACCGTGAGAACCAGAATGTCGCGAATCCGCTTTGTCTCCAGCCGCACTGGTGCGGCCAGGGCAGACGAGTCAATTGCGTCCTCTGTGATCACAGCACCTGGCAAACGGAGTACAATGCCCCCTGGGACGCGCTCTGGACGCTGAAACACTGTAAGGGTAGATGCTGCACGAATGCGAACGACCGTGCTGTCCTGTGATGTCGTGGCGCGAATCATGGTGATTGTCGTTGGCTGCTGCATGCCAAGCAGCACAGAAATCACAGCCGCGATGGTAACGACACGAACAACACGAGGGAGGAGGTTAATCAAGCCAGCCTCTTCGACGAAACATGTAATACATCGACCCTGCCACTACGACAATGATTGACAGTACTGCAGGGTATGCCCACGTCCAATGAAGCTCTGGCATGAACTCGAAATTCATCCCGTACAAACTGGTCAAGAAGGTGATCGGCAGGAAGATCGTGCTGATCACGGTGAGAACCTTCATGACTTCGTTGAGTCGGGCAGAGCTAACGGAGAAGTACGCCTCCATGATCGAGATGGTGAGATCACGGCTGCTCTCGATTTGATCCGCAATACGAACAAGATGGTCGTAGACGTTTCGATAATACATGGACTCGTGTAGGGAGATCAACGCAAACTCGCCACGCGCTAGTCGATTCACGATTTCACGTTGATACACAACATCTTTGCGAATCCGTTGCATGAGGCGCTTAAGCTCCAGGATCCGAACGAGAACGAGGTTGCTCGGACGACGAAAAATCGCGTGCTCTAGCTCGTCAACGCGGTCCTCAAACTGCACAGCAATTGGAACGTAGGCATCGACGAGATCGTCGAGGAGGATATGAAGGAGGTAGTCAGGCCCACGTGATAGTAAGTGCGGATTCCGGTCGCACGCATTGACGAGTGCTGAAACTGCCGGGATGTCATTCGCATGATGAGTGATGAGTACTCGCTCACCGACCACGATATTGAGTTGCGACTCGGACAGTCCACGGAGTGCGTCAGCCGCACCGTGAGAATCCCCTGATGCACTTCGCTGCACGATAGCATGCATGATGATGAACAGGTACGAGCCAAAATCATCAACTTTTGGATGATGAAACTGCCCGTCATCATCGTCGTGAGCACCAAGCGCACGCCGTGCATCTGAGAGTACGAGCTCGTGCACCGGGAAAAACGTCGCTAAAATGTCTTGTTCTTCTTCTGGCGTTGGTGAAGCAAGGTTGATCCACACCATCGCGTCATCGGCAATGCTTGATGCTGACATGTGCAGCAACTCCTCACGAGTGAGAGAGCTTGCAATGCCTTGATGAAAGTGCCGAATGTCGACCATGCGTGCCGTAGAGTAAAAAGTCGGGTTACCTTTGCACGTCAAACATACCACGTAAAGACGCATGCGTAATCAGCGACCACAGCAGGAAATCGAGATTGACATTGACGCCATCGGGTTCGAAGGAGTTGCCGTTGGCCGACTCGATGGACTGGTACATTTCGTTGCGGGTGCGTTACCTGGCGAACGTGTTCGTGCTCGCATTACCGGATCGAAGAAGCGGTTCAAGCAAGCAGAGGTGATCGACGTGCTGCGTGCGTCGCCTGATCGCCGCACACCACCATGCCCACACTTTGGCGTATGTGGCGGCTGTAAGTGGCAGCACTTGGTGTATGATGAGCAGGCGCGATGGAAGCGCCAACACGTTGTTGATGCATTTGAGCGGCTTGGTCAGATCCCAGTCGATACCGTCCATCCAACAATGTCGTCGCCAGAGATCTATGGCTATCGCAACAAGATGGAGTTCTCCTTTGGCGGCTCTGCGTGGTTAACCCGTGAAGAGATCGATTCTGGCGTCGAGTTTGTTACGTCGTTTGCGCTTGGCTTGCATGTGCCTGGACGGTTTGATAAGGTCCGTCACATCACCTCGTGCATGCTGCAGAACGAGGTAGCGAATCGAATTCTGGAACACACGCACGCCTGCGCCGAACGAACTGGTATCCAAGCCTATCATCAGCGTCACCACGACGGATTTGCTCGTCATCTCGTCATTCGCTCGAGTGTGGCAACAGGTGCTGTGATGACGATCCTCATCACAACAACTCCGAACGATGAACACCAGGAAGCGTTTGTCAACGAGTGGTTTGCGCTTGCAGAACACTTACCACAAGGCTCGTCGATGATTCACGCTATCAACGATACGTGGTCTCCCGTAGCTGTTGGAGATATCGTGCGTGTTGTTGGTCCAGGTTATCTCGATGAAACATCTCTTGGTATCTCGTACCGTGTTTCGCCATTCTCGTTCTTTCAGACGAACACGCTGCACTTGCCCAATTTGATCGCACGAGCACTTGATGGCGCGCAGATTCAGGAAACGGATGTTGTGTGGGACCTGTACTGTGGTACCGGTACACTCACGCTGCCAGCGGCACGGCGCGCACGAACGGTGATCGGCGCTGAGTTGTCGGAAGGTTCCATTGCAGATGCACGATCGAATGCAGAGCGCAATGGAATCTCAAACACTGAGTTCCACGCGCTCGACTTGCATGTTCCTTCCGCGCTTGATGTGCTGAAATCGTTTCCGCAGCCTGATGTGATTCTGATCGATCCACCACGGAATGGCATGCATGAGCAAGTAGTGCGACACCTCTTGGCCGTGGCTCCAGAGCGTCTGGTCTATGTGAGCTGCAATCCAGCGACAATGGCGCGCGACTGCGTGATTCTTGCTGAGAAGTACGATGTAGTTGAGGTGACGCCCGTTGATATGTTCCCGCAGACGTATCATGTCGAGGCTGTGGGCGTCTTGCGACGTCGTTAACGTCCTATGCCAAGTCCAATTGCGCTGGCACCCCTGTAGGTAGTCATGCGCATGAAGTATGTGCCTGATGCAGCACTTGGAACGCTTACTGACCGTTGATGCGTGCCCGTCGGGACGTTGAGCTCGTCAACCAGCACTGCTACCTGGCGTCCCACGATGTCAACAACATCGATGAGCACTGGCGATGGTGATGTAACGGTGAAGATGAGCGATGTCGTGCCTGGTGTCAGCACAGGCATCCCACTGACAAACAGGATGCGATCCTGCGTCGGTGTCACCGTGAACTCACTCGCGTTGAGCCCCATGACTTTTGCAGCGCGCCGTGCAGCAACTGTCGTTGCAGCAATGCTGTCATATGTTGATCCAGCAGCAAGCACAAAGCACACTTGCTGCGTTTGACCGGGTTCTAGCGTGAATGGTCCGCCGCCGATCACTGCCGATACGTCTGTGATTCGTGAGTTTGCGCGACGAATGCCCCCTGACATCATGAGCCACTTCTCTGCGCGCAAGAAATTGTCGTAGATACTCGGTGATGACGCATCACCCTCGTTATCGACGGCAAAGAAATTCGTTGGCAGTGGGGAGACCATCGCCACACCGATTGACGGAAGGGATGAATCGCGGGTATTCTGGAACAAGCCAATTCCCGTGCGTGCGTCGTAGGCGCAGCCGTTGTTCGCCCCCATTGGACCAATATCGAAGTCGAAAAAGTAGCTCGCGTAGATATCGCGAATGGTCGTATCGAGTCGATTCCGAATGTCAAGCGCTACGATAACTGCATCGCGAACAGAGTCTGCTGTGAGCGCGTATACGTTCGATGTGACATCCACACCCACAGGAGATGGATCGACTCGGTCGGAGAATGACGTTGTTACGCGAGCACCTGCGCCCGTGTTATCTGCACGAAACTCGGCAACACGTTCGATTCCAAATAACATGTCCTTTGTTTCCGTTGTCGCACCACGAGCCACATTCGGCAAGTCGCGTGGCTGCGTTCCAATCATGAGCGCGCCTTCGAACAGCGTGTTGTCACTTCCGTTGTGCGTAAAGCCAACACCCTGAAGGTTTCCCGGATAGTCGTTGAATCCGATGTTGCCAATAGAGTTGATCGTCGTTGCAATTCGGTTTGCCTGAAGCGTGCGGTATGTAGGGTTCACAGTGGTTGTGATCATTTGTCTGCTCACAACTGTATCGGCGTCATAGATCAGGACGAGGAGGCGCAGCTCGCCGTCGAACGTAGCGTCGTCAGGGATGATTGTCGTGAATGCTTCTGTCAGTGTCCGCGTTTCGCCAGGCAGCACCGTGCCGACAGCAACGGAGTCTTGCACAAGAATTGGTGAGAATGTCGACGGTGCAGGAGCAATCTTCACAGCGCATCGCTGAAGCGCCGATAGCTCATTGTTGAGTGTGATAGTCACGCGACATTCATCGCGAGGCTGGATGTAGCCGTTGCCATCTCGATCTACAATGCTCCAAGATGTAATTGTTGCCCAACGAGGGTTCGACTGACTAAGAGCACGTAGAGCATTTACGCGTCCCACACCAAACTCTCCAACAAAGACGGTGTTGAGACTGTCGATGTTGTCGCAGCCCACCTTCACAGCAGCATGCAGTTGCGATGGCGAGAACCACGGAAATCGAAGGTGTACCAGTGCAGCCACTCCGGCTGCTACAGGCGAGGCCATTGATGTGCCATCGAAGAAGTCGTATGCATCACCAGGGATCGTGGAGTAGATGGCAACGCCAGGCGCGCATACATCTACACTGCTATGCGTGTTCGAGAAGTAGGCGAGTCTGTCGCGTTCGCCCGTAGCGGCAACAGAAAGCACCTCAGGATACGCTGCAGGATAGAACGCCATTGACGAGCCTTCATTCCCAGCGGCTGCAACGACGAGCGCTCCAAGATCTGCTGCTTGCTGAATAACCTCTCGGTCGGCAGTCGACGACGAGCCGCTTCCAAACGAACAGTTGATGACGGAAGCACCCATGGACGCAGCGTACAGGATGCCATCGGCAGAATTTGCTACGGTCGTTGACTGTGGATCGTCACGTCCGATCTTGATTGCCATCACGCGGACATTCGTCGCAACGCCAGCTCCGCCGATGCCATTGTTTGAAATTTCTGCGATGATGCCACCAACGTGCGTACCATGACTGTTTCCTGGCAGCGGAGAGTTGTCGGGTGTCTGACCATCTGCGCCAACGAAGTCCCAGCCAAAGAAGTCATCGACGAATCCATTGCCATCATCGTCGACACCATTGCTGCGTCGATCTGCGCCGTTTTGATCGGTGCCCATCTCACCATCGTTGCGCCAGGTGTTCGCGCCGAGATCAACGTGTGTGGTGTCAATGCCCGTATCAATCACGCCGACCACCACCGTCGAGTCCTTCGGTAAAAGCGACCACGCCTCAAAACTCTTTACGAGGTTATGGTGGTACTGTCGAGTAATGTCTGGATCGTTTGGTGTGTCGACGATACGTTGCACGGGAAGGGGCTCGGCATACTCCACGTCAGGATGTGTGGCGAGTTTGCGTGCGGCAACAACAACGTCGATGTCTCGCGAGAAGCGCACAACTGCAATGCGAGCCAGACGTGCAGAGGATGAGCGTATGCGGAGTTGATTGCGTCGAGCATAGGCCGCATCGACCGACGTTAGCGTCGCTTGTGAGATGTAGCCATGGGTGAAGTGATCACCGAGGAACTCTGTTAACGAACTGATCGCGCCACTGCGTCCATTTGCAAGCCATGACTCCAGCGTAGGGGAGTCCGCCTTCAACGCAACGATGACTGTCCTTGATTCAAGATCTGCTCTACATGGCTGCATTGCGAACAGCGTCAGTGCAAGAACTGTTATGCCAAGGACAATGCGCATTACTTGCCTTTCCAGGTGATACGTTTGCGCATGATGCGCTGATTGCCGAGACGCACTTCTGCCACGTACTCACCGTCGACTACCGTCTTGCCATTTGCATCTCGTCCATCCCACGTGAGCGTAAATGCACCGGGTGCCTGTATCCCGCGGAACGGCTGACTTACAGCAATTGCCTGTGTGGAATACACCACGATGTCAACTTCAATGGTTTCGTCCACCACGTATCGGATGACGGGGCTTACGTCTTCGGCAATGCCAAACAGCTTGGCGATATCACCAAAGCTCACCATCGCATTGCCGGTACCCATTGGCGTCAAGAGAACACCTGGAACGTACATCGCATTTGCAATCGTGAGTTGATACTGCGTGCG
>JAURNF010000149.1 GCA_030830285.1 Candidatus Kapaibacterium sp. | reverse complement strand
TAAAGTCAGATGACGAGTGGCGGAACGAACTCTCATCAGAAGAGTTTCGCATTGCGCGGAAAAAGGGCACGGAGCGTGCCTTTACAGGCAAGTACTGGGATAACCATGAGAACGGCATCTACCTCTGTCGGTGCTGTGGAACCGAGCTCTTTTCTAGTGACACCAAGTATGAATCAGGAACAGGCTGGCCGTCGTTCTTTGATCCGGTAGCAAAAACGAACATTGCACTCCATGAGGATCGTTCGTTGATGGACGTTCGCACGGAAGTAACATGCGCTCGATGCGATGCCCACCTCGGACACGTGTTCGAGGATGGACCACGGCCCACCGGATTGCGCTATTGTCTAAACAGTGCTTCCCTAGCATTCAAGAAGCGATAGGCGTTCACTCTCTCGACTAGCACGCTAATAGAAACGGGGGCGTGGCAACTTCAGTTGCCACGCCCCCGTCTGTATTCAACCAACGTATCGCGCTTAGTGATGCTTCGTGACACCCTCGGCTGCTAGCTCACGTGCATTTATCACTGCACGACGTACGGCACGTCGATTGCGCTTTACTTCGCCAACGGCATAGATGTAGTACATGCACGGCACAACAACCAGCGTGAGGAACGTAGAGAATCCGAGTCCAAACACGATCGACCAAGCAAGTGGACCCCAGAAGGCTACGCTGTCGGAACCAATGTGAATGTGCGGATCGCGCAGATTGATAAGTTCCCAGAAGTCAATGTTGAGTCCGACAGCAAGTGGCACCAATCCAAGGATCGTTGCTGTTGCTGTAAGAATGACCGGGTTGAATCGAATTGCGCCGCCCTCAATGATTGCACGACGGATGCGCCATCCTTGATTACGAAGAACATCCGTGAAGTCGACCAAGACGATTCCATTGCGAACGACGATACCCGCCAATGCAACAATACCAACACCAGTGATCGCTACAGAGAATGTCATCCGGAAGATGATAAACCCGAGCAACACACCAATGAGACTGAACACAACTGTTACCATGATGAACAGTGGCTTACGAATCGAATTGAACTGCGTCACCATGATCAGGAGAATCAACATCGCTGATACCGCAAAGGCAAACCCGAGGAAGCTGGCGCTTTCAGCTTGCTCCTCTTGAGCACCTGTCAACTTTATCTCATACCCTGCTGGCAGGCTCATACCCTTCACAACGCTGCGGATCTCTGCATTAATCTCGTTCTCGTTGTACCCCTGGAGCACGTTTGAGCCTAGCGTTACCACGCGCTTTTGATTCTTACGGTTGATGCCAGCAAACGTCGAAGAGTACTCGATTTGTGCAACGGAAGACACTGGGATCTGGCGGAACTGACCAGTGCTCATGTCACGGAATGTCAGAGGGATATTCAGCAACGCAGATGCGTCGCCACGTAGGTCCTCACGCGCTCGGAGTTGCACCGGATACTCTTCTTCTCCCGTGCGATACTTCGTGGCCTCTGCACCATAAAGAGCGTTCCGAAGTGCCATACCAATCTGCACAGTTGAGACACCTTCGGCGTTGGCCTTCTCACGATCGACACGCACCGAGATCTCAGGTTTGTTTCGGATGAGATCGCTTCTGAGACGTTCGATGCCGCCAATCTTGAGTGAGTCTACTAACAATCGTCGCACACGCTCTTGAATGCTCACGAGTGTATCAAGATCATCTCCGCTGATCTCGATATTGATGGGCTTTCCTGTCGGTGGACCATTTGACTCCTTGTCAACAACGATCTCCACTCCTGCCAGGTCGGTGAGAGCTTCACGGAACTTTGGCAAGAAGTCCTGTGTGCTTGTGCCACCTCGATACTGATACTCGACAAATGCAACGGTAACCTTACCCTTGTGAGGAGTTACCGTCCGATCTGGATTTTGTGGATCACCTGCTCCAAGACCTACGTTCGATATCACCGACTTCACGAGTGGGTTATTCGGACCCAGTACCTGTTGGACGCGCTTCTCGACGATCTTCACAACAGAATCTGTCTGCACCGCATCTGTACCAATAGGAAGCTGGACATAGACGTACGCGTAGTTCGGATCGGCACTCGGGAAGAACGTGACCTGTGGTCCAGCAATCGTCATCAGGAAGACTGATATCACCAACAGGGCAACGTTCGCTCCAATGATGTAATACGGACGCCGACCACTAAGCGAGTAGTGCAGGATGCGACGATAGAAGTCCATAATTCCAGGAAGAACAACATCCTGAAACGGCTTGATGAAGCGCGGTGTGATGTACACACGGTTGATCCACCAGAACCCGAATACAAAGAGTGCAAGCGCACCGATCCATGCCGTGCCAGTGCCGAGAGCCAACGCAGCTCCAATAGCCACAGCAGAGATCAAGCCGATTAGCGAACCAAGCAGGTAGAGTCGCTTTTTCGTGACGCGCTGCGGTGGACGATCCATGAAATCAACGGCAAAGACGGGATTCATGATGTAGGCTACGATGAGCGATGCCGTGAGCGTTAGGATCAAGATCGACGGCAAATACACCATGAACTCACCAACAAGTCCAGGCCAAAAGAGCAGCGGGAAGAATGGTGCAAGCGTTGTGAGTGTACCAGCAACAACTGGTGCAAACACTTCGGCAGCCGCATACTTCGTCGCCGTCTTGATGTCAAGATTCTCCTTCGTGTGCAGACGGTGTGTATTCTCAATCACCACAATGGCATCGTCAACAACGATGCCAAGCGCGAGCAAGAAGCCGAACGTAACAACCACGTTGAAGGTGAAATCGAACGATGGCATGATGAGGAATGCAATGAACGCCGACAGCGGCGTTGCAAGTCCAACAAACAATGCGTTCTGAACCCCCATGAAGAACATCAGAACGATCGTCACGAGGATAAAGCCAATGATGATCGTGTTAATCAAGTCGGCAAGGTTAATACGAGTTGCCGAAGACTGATCGTTCGTAATGGTGATTGATACGTTCTTTGGCAGCTTTGTCGCTTGATATTCTTCTACAATCTCTCGGATCTGATCCGATGCGTTGATCAGGTTCTCGCCAGCCTTTTTCAATACAGCAAGAGTCACTACTTCCTTACCGTCGAGACGAGCGTAACTCTGCTGTTCCTTGTTCGTTTCAACCACGGTTGCAATGTCACGCACATACGCTGTATTGCCACGACCGCCACGAATGATGACGTTCTTGATCTGATCGGAGCTCGTGAACTCACCCGTTACCTGAAGATTACGACGAACGCCTGCATTGAGAACTTCACCACCTGAAATGTTGACGTTCTCGTACTGAATCGCACGCGCAACATCATCGAAGGACAGACCTGCATTCTGCAGCAGATATGGGTCAATGTCAACACGCACTTCCTTATCGAGAGCACCAATAATGTCAGCGCGACGGATCTCCTTGAGCGATTCAAACTTGTCTTGAAGCTCATCAGCATAGCGCTTTAGGACGTCAAGTCCGACGTTGCCTGAGATGTTGACGTTCATGATTGGGAACTCAGAGAAGTCGATTTCTCGAACATCTGGTTCCTTCGTCAGCTGCTGCGGCAGTTCCGACCGAGCGCGATCCACAGCATCTGTTACGCGTTGCTTCGCGACCACTGGATCGATGCCCGTGGTAAACTCGACAACAACGATCGATGCGTCTTGAATACTCGTGCTGGTAACCTTCTTTACATCGGATACCGATTTGATCTGCTTTTCAATAGGACGTGAGATGAGGTTCTCGACGTCCGTTGGCGTTGTCCCTGCGTTGATTGTCGTAACGAGAATCGTCGGCACAACAATGTCAGGAAACTGCTCTTTGGGCAACCTGATATAGGTGATCACACCAAGGATGGTGATGATGATCATCAGTACGTAGATCGTGGTCTTGTTCTCGACAGCCCACGATGTGATTGGGAACTTCTTGTGATGGTGCATAGGAGTGCCTTAGTTCACAACACGAACAATTTGTCCGTCGGCTACATCTGTTGCGCCACGGGTAATTACCTTCTCCCCTGGCTGCATGCCACTGAGAATCTGAATCGAGCCACCACTGGTCAGACCAGTTGTCAGTGTCCGACGGCGAACAGTGCCCTTTTCGTCAACGACATATGCGTACGATCCTGAGTTGTCATGAAGCACTGCACTCAGTGGAAGGACAAGAGCAGCCGGAATGGTGACGTCATTGATCACCACACGACAGGTCGTGTTTGGACGCAAGTTCTTCGGCACTGACGTGAGTGGGATCTCAACGCGGAAGGTACGACTGACCGGATTGACTGTCTTTGCAACTGTCGTAATCTTGGTCAACATTGAGTCGGCAATCTCGGAGAAATGAACAGTTACCACATCACCAACGGTGATACTTGGGATAAATGCTTCCGCGAGATCCACAACCACGCGCATATCGCTCGTGTTAACAATCGTACAGATTGGCATCCCTGGGCCAACATTCTCACCATACTTTGCGGTGAGGTTGTCGATGTACCCACTTGTGGGCGCAACGATACGCGACATGCTAAGCTGCTCCTTGAGTGACTCAAGACGGCGCTCAAGTGCTTCCTTTTGATTCTTCGCAGCCAGATACTGAATCTCACTTCCTGCCTTCAGCTCAAAGATGCGCTTCTGCTTTTCAAACAAGGTTGTGGCGAAGTCGAGCTGCACCTGTACCTCATCGATGCCCTTCTTGATGACCTCGTTATCGAGTTCAAGGAGGAGCTGGCCCTTCTTTACAGACTGACCGTTGGCGATGCTAAGGAGTTCAACACGACCACCCATGAGTGGCGACACCGTCACCGATGAGCGCGAATCAACCGTGCCCTTCGCATCAACATGATGCTCAAACACCTGTGGCGCGAGAGTCAGTGTTTGGACTGGCTGAGCACCAGCCAGTGCGTCTGCCGGATTCTGTCCGGACTCCAGCTCACGAATCTTCTGATCTATGCTAGCGCGCTGCTTGCGTAGTTCATCGAGCTGCTTATCAACAGATTGGCCTGACTCCGAGGAGCAGGCTGTGAGCACCAAGCCAACGATCGCTGCGACGCGTAGTATGGTGGTTTGCATGCGAATTCCTGAAAACGTGAAATATGTGTTCATTACTATTCGTGGTTGACGATTCGTCCGTCGCGGATGGCAATCACCCGATCTGCCCGTTCTGCAAACTGCAGATCGTGCGTGACCATGAGAATCGTTTGATTGAATTCGGCCTTGAGATCTCGAAGAATATCCAGGACCATTGATGTGTTCTTTGAATCAAGATTCCCTGTTGGTTCATCACCGAAAAGAATCTTGGGATTGTTCATGAGTGCTCGCGCAATAGCAACACGCTGCTGCTGTCCACCTGAGAGTCTGCTCGAACGCTTCCGTGCCTGATCAGCAACCCCAAGCAACTGTAGATTCTTCATCGCTCGCTCCTCGATCTCGTCCGCAGACCATACACCAGCTTTAATTGCTGGGAGCGATACGTTGTCCAGGACAGTGAAGTCTGGCAACAGATAATGGAATTGGAAGACAAAGCCAATGGTGGAATTGCGAAACTGCGCCAGTTGATTCGGACTCAACGATGCGATATCCGTTCCATCTACCGTGATGGTGCCCTCGTACTCCGTATCGAGCGTCGAGAGCGCGTACATGAGCGTTGTCTTACCACTGCCCGACGGGCCAACCAATACAACGAACTCACCCTTGTCAACAGTCAGCGAGATATCATCTAACACACGGAAGTCGACTGGGTCGGTGAAGACCTTCGATACGTGATTGGCAACGATGATATGATTCGACTGCATCACCGGCTCCGGATGATCTCAACTGGATCGAATCGTGATGCTTTACGAGCTGGGAAATACCCAGCAATCGCTGTCGACAACAAGGCGAATCCGAACGCAACTAAGTAGAAGACAGGATTGAAGTTGATCGTCAGGAACTGTACACTCACGAACCCTTGAATGTTGAGAGGGATCGAACTCATGATGACCGATGCAATGAATCCTAACAGAAGTCCTAACAGTCCCCCAGTAACACCAATCACAAGTGACTCAATCACGAAAATGGTGCTGATGTCGCGATTGCGATATCCCATCGCCTTGAGAATCGCGATGTCTGGCATCTTCTCGTAGATAATCGTCATCAGAATGTTGAAGATTCCGAAGCCCGATACAACGAGGATTGAGATGATGACGAACGTGATGGTGATGTTCTGAATACGAAAGACACCAAAGATGTTCGCATTGGCTGCTACCCAGTCTTCGGCACGGTATTGATAGCGTGATTGATACTCAGCAGCTATTGTCTGTGCTGCATTCACATCCCGCAATCGAATGTTAATGTCCGTGATGTATGTACCAGACTGCTGAAGCAACCGTTGCGCGTTGCGAATGGTGATGTAGGCTCGTGTGTTATCCTGTGCCGTGATACCAGTCTTGCTAATAGCAACAATCTTCATGTCGAGCACAACACCCTTCGACGAGATGATAGCGAGATTGTCGTCGACCTGGACACCCAGTTTGTCGGCGAGTCCCGAACCCAGGATGATTCCATTGGGTATCGTCTGCATCCGAAGCATGTCGCCATCGATAAGGTTCTCTCGAACGCGGAAGAGCTGGTCCTCACGTAGGATATCTACCCCGGCAAGTGTGGCCGCCTGCTGAGCAGTGCCAAATCGCACAATACCCTGTAGGCCGAGGTAGGGTGCTACACCTTCTACACGTGGATCCTGCTCGAGAACACGCAGAATCTGATAGCCATTGCGTAGGCGCCGCTCTTCATCACGTGGCTTTTGATTGCGAACTACCTTCCAGGTTGAATCATACGCACGGACGTTATCGAGCACGTGCGGACGCTCAGCTCGGAGTTCATTGTAGATGTGGATGTGAGCCGTTGTGTTGACCGTCTTCTCAATGAAATAGTTCTGAAGACCAGTCAGCAGTCCAGCTTGGAAGATGAACACTGTTACGCCAAACATCACGCCGAGCATAGCGACAATTGTCTGTCGCTTCTTGCTGACGAGATGTACCCACGCAATCTTGACGAGGGCGTTTGATCGTAACGGTGAACTCACTTCACAACCTCATCTGCTTCAGTGATACCTGAGCGGATTTCTACGAACTGCAGATCCTGAATGCCCTTCACAATGGGCACCGTGAGTTCTTCGCCGTCCCTACGTACTCGTACCTGAGAGCCTCCAACGAGATACTCACGAGGGATGACGAGTGCATTCTTTTGCTGACGCGTAACAATGTTCGCCTCAACAGACATTCCCGGATACACCCGCACGCTATTTGACTCGAGCGTTGCTCGTACACGTGCTGACTTATCTGTAGCCGATACACGCGGTGTGATCTCAGTGATCACTCCTGCGTACTCCTGACCCGAGTATGCGTCAATGGAGTAGTGAACACGCTGTCCAATAGTGACCAAGGCGATATCAAGCTCATCAACTGACAGTTCGACCTCGAAGGTTGTTGCTGATCCGATTTCAACAAGTACAGCCTGCTGCGTTACGAGCTCCCCAACGTCGGGCACGATGTTATACACGACACCAGCCACTGCTGCATAGATGATGTAGTCATCACGTTGAGCCGTCTGCGACGATACCTGGAGTTCTGCATTACGAAGCTCGGTTGCTACCCGCTGCCGAGCTGCACGCAGTCCATCCTGAGCCTTGCTGAGTGCCTCCGCAGAGATCGTCAACTGCGTCCGTGCTGCATCTAAGGTTGACCTCGTCGTTGCCTGCTGCTGGTACAATCGTTCCTGACGAGCTGCATTAATTGAGTCGAGTGTGAATCGTGCGCGTGCTGCTTCCACGTCTCGCGTAAACGCCAGGAGGAACGCACCACTCGTCTGCGCATTCTCACGTGCGAGGACCAGCTGATTCCGTGCAGCTTCAATGCCAACATCATTCGCGACGCTCTTGATGCGTACCAAAGGTTGACCAACCACGACGCTGTCACCCTCGTGGACGAAGATCTCTTGGACGATACCAGGAACCTTTGTCGACACCTGCGTGAAGTCCATTGGAAAGATCTTGCCGGAAGCGTACACCGCCTGCGTGATGTCACGGCGTTCAGGACGAATGCTTGTCGATTTCGAGGAGCATCCTACAACCATCGC